>JBEAWS010000133.1:0-3694 GCA_041160185.1 Actinomycetota bacterium | reverse complement strand
ATCGACATGCCATTCGGTAGCTACGAGTCTTCGCCCGAACAGGCTCTCGACAACGCTGTAAAGATCATGAAGCAGACCGGTGCCGCCGCCGTGAAGCTAGAGGGTGGGCGACGAAGCGCCGAGCAGATTAGCAAGATTGTCGAAGCCGGAATTCCAGTCATGGCTCACATTGGTTTTACTCCGCAGAGCGTTCACGCACTCGGAGGTTTCAAAATTCAAGGTCGTGGCGACGACGCAGACGAGGTCCTAGCCGAGGCCATGGCAGTGCAGGAGGCTGGCGCATTTGCGGTAGTGCTCGAGTTGGTGCCTGCCGACCTAGCAGCCAGAATCACCAAGCAACTTCAGATTCCGACAATCGGAATTGGAGCTGGAAAAGATACTGATGGTCAGATTCTGGTCTGGACAGACTTCGCAGGTCTCACCCCCGGAAAACCGCGGCGATTCGTTCGCGAATACCTGCACATGCGTGAAGACCTGCTGAATGCGGCGCGCGCTTACTCAGCCGATGTTGCGAGCGGAGATTTTCCAAACGCAGATGAGTCTTTCAGCGACTAATCGTCATCCTGCTCTTGCTGCTGCCAGGCTTTAGTTCGGGCTTCGATAGTTTCTAACGCATTGCTTGCCTCTTCGAAGGTTGCGAACGGGCCAATTCGATAGATTGCGGCACTTTGTTTGCCGACTTCAACGGTCTTGGTCTGGGTATTGAACCAAAACTCCGTGGCCTGTTCATCCATGCTTCACCCTTCACGCTCTCTTAGGATAGACGCATGCCTCGCCACGCTGAAACAGGATATCTCACGCCTGGAGAGCTATCACCTCTGAGAAAAGTTCCCGAGAGCATCGAGCGACCGGAGTACGTTGGCAAACGCGCCCCAGCTAAGTACACGGGTGGCGACATTTGGAACGCCGAAGAAGTCGAGTTGATTCGAGCCGCTGGCAAAATAGCTGCTCAGGCAATTGAGCTGGTCGGCCAGAACTGCAAGCCAGGAGTGACAACCGACGAGTTAGATCGAATCGCCCACGAGTTCATAATCGAGAACGGCGCATATCCCTCCGCCCTGCTCTACCGTGGATTTCCGAAGTCAATTTGCACCTCGATCAACGAGGTTATTTGCCACGGCATCCCAGACAACACCGTCTTGCAAGAGGGCGACATAGTGAACATCGATATAACCGCCTTCAAGAATGGCTTTCACGGTGACAGCAACCAAACCTTCATGGTTGGCCAGGTCACGGATGAGGTGCGGCTGCTGGTCGAGCGCACGAGAGAGTCGCTCAACCGGGCAATCGCAGCCGTCGCACCTGGTCGACAGATCAACGTAATCGGCCGAACAATCGAGTCATTTGCGAAGCGGTTCGACTACGGTGTGGTTCGTGATTTCACCGGTCACGGTATTGGTCGAGCCTTCCACAGCGGGCTAGTGATTCCTCACTACGACGCCGCGCCGGCCTATGGAGACGAGATGAAGGTGGGCATGGTCTTTACCATTGAGCCAATGCTTACCCTTGGTACGCACCACTGGGACCTCTGGCCGGATGACTGGACGGTTCTTACAAAAGACAAAAGCATAACCGCGCAGTTCGAACACACCCTGGTTGTCACCGAAACCGGTGCCGACATTCTCACGCTTCCATAGAAGGAAAACAGATGGCTAAGAAGATCGCGATTGGAATTGACATCGGCGGCACAGGCATCAAGGGAGCGCTGGTCGATGTAAAGAACGGCGAGATGATCGGTGAGCGTGTTCGCGTTGACACCCCAGAGGGCGGATCAACGGGCGACATAATCTCGACCGTCAAGAGTTTGATCAAGAAGCTACCCGACGCCCCATCGAAAACTCCAATTGGAATTTGCTTTCCGGCGGTAGTGCAGCACGGTGTGACAATGTCGGCGGCTAACATTTCGCAGAAGTGGATCGGTTTCGACGCTGACAAGGCATTCACCAAAGCTCTCGGTCGCGATGTGCACCTGGTGAACGACGCAGATGCTGCCGGCCTTGCGGAAATGCGATTTGGTGCCGGTCGCGCCGAAAGAGGCTTGGTCATCATGACTACCCTCGGCACGGGAATCGGTAGTGCGTTGTTCTTCGACCAGACTCTGATTCCAAACGCAGAACTAGGTCACCTAGAAATTGACGGTGTCGACTACGAGACGATGGCTTCTTTCGCTGCCAAAGAACGTGACGGACTGTCTTGGGAAGAGTGGGCACAACGCCTGCAGAAGTATTACTCGACGCTGCAGCGACTGTTCTCGCCAGACATGATTATTGTCGGTGGCGGTGTCTCGAAAGAGCACGAGAACTTCTTGCCGCTACTTAAAATCGACTGCGAAATTGTTCCTGCTGAAATGCGTAACAACGCAGGAATCTTGGGCGCAGCGCGCTTGGCGTATCGCCTAGCTAACACAAAATAATGGACGGGCCGGCCGATACGCCGGGTTTTGTTCCCTTTCGGGCGACGATCATCTATCTAGGCCTAACGTTGCCGTTAGGCTCGAGCGGCCTACCCGTGTGCTTAGCCGAGCCGGCTAAGGCGCACACTGTCTGGCCTTGCTCCAGGTGAGGTTTACCTAGCCGAGGCGCTCGCACGCCCCGCTGGTGGTCTCTTACACCACCGTTTCAGCCTTACCACTTGCGTGGCGGTCTACTCTCTGTTGCACTTTCTCGCGGGTTTCCCCGGGTGGGTGTTACCCACCACCTTGCTCTATGGAGCCCGGACGTTCCTCGTCACTTGCGTGCCGCGATCGCCTGGCCGACCCATCCGTGGTTAAGGCTATCGGGCTAAACGCCGACTGAACAGCCCTAAAGGTGAGCGGTGTGATTGACAGTGACTACCTCTGCGGTCTGGTCGCCCCAGACACGGATGATGGATATCGAACACGGAGCAACCTGCGGACGCCAGTAGGCAGCCGCAGCGGCATCGAAGGCCCATCGAAGAAATCCGCGGATCGGCATCACGTGCGCCACCACCACAACCGTCTTGCCAGAGTGACGCTCGACTATTTGTTCTCGCGCTAGCTGAAGTCGCTGATCAAACACCTCTAGCGATTCGCCGTTTGGTGGCGATACCTCCCACGAGCCACGCCAACTGTTCCAAAGCTCTGGATCATGTACCTGAGCTTCTTCATGGCTAAGGCCGTCCCAGTCTCCGAAGCTGATCTCACGAAGATTCTCATTGTCGGTAACCTGCAAGCCGAACCCCTTGGCAATGATCTGGGCCGTCTCACGTGCGCGCTTCATCGGCGAAGCGACCACCGCAGAAATCGGGGCAATGCGCTGCCAAGAACCTTGAGAGCCGATTGCCTTGAGCGCATGAGTAACCTTCTCGGCATCGGCGTTACCCGCTGCGCTAAGGCTCGGATCATCGCCATCGCCGCCAGAGATCTTTCGTGCCTCGGTGAGTTCGGTTCTGCCGTGACGAACCAAAACAATTGTGGTCAGCGGAAGCGACACGTCGACCGGTGAGCGCACCGAACTTGGCGCGGTTTCATTAAATTCCGTGACCGCCGAGGCGAGCTGGTTCACCTTGCCGACAGTGACCGCCGTGCCCAAAGACTGCGAGTCGGCGAGATCATCCATGGCTTTGTTAGCCAACGCATCAGCTCGAAAGTTTTGCTCTCTTGGAATCCACTGCCAACTGACGGTCTTGCCTCTGACCAGATCTTGCACCTGTTTGCCGAGCTGAATCATGTCTG
>JBEAWS010000087.1:0-6301 GCA_041160185.1 Actinomycetota bacterium | reverse complement strand
GATCACGGCTATCGCGGCCACGGCGATACTAACTCGGGCATCCTTGGCGTAGTTTCCCAGCGGCTTCCACTGCATTTCTTTGCTCATCAGAGACTCCTAAATTTGACTCGGTAGTTTGCCTTAAACGTTTCTGCGGGTGCAAGCGATGCAACACTCTCGAGATTTCGAAAAGCATTCGCCGGCGCGCTTTGCGGCTCAATCGCAAGCAGCGAGCGATTCGGTTGACTCGACTCTTGCAGGCGATAGAGCATGAGGTGCGACAGTTCTCGACCCTGTTCAACTTCGACGGCAATACCCAGCGAAGGGCGAGTCACCGTTGTGACGCAAAAGTCATTCGAACCAAAGCGCAAGTCTGTGAAGCATTCGTCGAGTTCAAGGTTGCAGATGTCTTGACCCGCGTTGTTTGCCAATGGTGAGTTTTCAAATGTCGAAGCGCTAACCGGAAGGTTGCGAGCGTTTTTTGTTATCCAGGTTTTTGCATCAACCGAAAGTGTCGAATCTTGATCAAGCACAAAGTATGGGTGCATGCCGAAGGCAACTGGAACATCTTCATTCGATAGATTCTTTGCCTCGAGCTCAACCTGGAGCCCGGTGTTCTGCAAAAGATATGTGACACTCAAAAGAACGCTGAAGGGGTAAGCCTGTTCGTCAAAGAGATTTAGCTCAAGGCGCAGGCTCGAGTCGGTCTGCGAAGTAAGTGCAAACTCTTTATCGAAGGCCAATCCGTGATTTGCATTGTGACCTTCGGCGTCATTGATGGCGGCCGTGAATTCGCGATCGCCAAGTTGCCAGGTTCCGTCTTCAAGGCGATTTGGCCAGGGAGCCATTACCGAACCGGCGAGAGTTCTGAGTGGTTCGTTGTATGGAGATGTCACGACCTCGATGTCGCCATGCCAGAGGCTCACCAGAGAGGCTCCAACCGGGCTGATTTGAGCGCGCCAGAGACCATCTGCAGAGGCAAGCTGCAGAATCTGCCTCGAAATGAGAGCGCTCACATAAGTAACACTAGCGCCAGCGAGTTAGCTTGGCGAGCGCAACTTTCGCTCACTGAACCAGCAGATCCAGATCACTAGGGCCAGATACCAGGTTTGGCTAACCGCAATGACCCGCTCCCAGAAGCCGGTCATGGTTGAGGCCGGGTCGGTCCAACTTGCAAGAAACACCAGTGCCGAGGCGGTCAAAATTGCGGTGCCGAGAATCGCACCCATGGGTCGCAATATCCACGGATAGCGCTTGTCGAATCTCATCGAGAACAATGGCCAGGCTGCAGACAACACAAACGAGATGATTGCAAAGATTCGATGCTCCACCGAAAAGGAGTCTTGGCTAGGAGTCGGATAGTAGGCCAAACCGTAGGTGGCTAATCCCGCGAGCGCGATGGTTATTCGGCCAGGAATCGAAAAACTGCGAGCCCAGATGGCCACCACAAACGACAGGGTTGCACCGAAATAGAAGAACGACGTCATGAGAACTTGCACTGGTGAGTCGTTTGCAGCGAGGTCACTTATTGTTCTGGTGATCGGGTCAAACCCCGGCCACAACGCCTGCGCCAGATTAAAACCAACCACCACTTGGATCGGCCCAACTATGGCCGCAACTATTGCCGGCCAGTGAATTCTCTGAACTGCGCTTTGCATGACAACCAAGTTACTTGTCTCTGCCCTGCAATGGTGAATCAAAATCGACAATTGCAGAATCTTTCTTGCCCGAGAAGAATCCGAGCACGGTGGCAGCAACCCAAATTGATTCCGGTTGATAAGCCATGCGCCAGGTTCCGCCGTGAATCGAAGTTGCGCTAACCAGGTCTAACTGATTGGCACTGTTTGCTGGGGCGGCCACCGATGTGGGGTCGTTAAGATTGCGCAGCAACAGCAACGCCATCACCCTTCGAGTCGCCCGAGCAGAGAAAGGGTAAACACCGAATCTTGCCAAACCCTTGTATGTGTAGTTGAGCACTCTGACCCCGAGAACCGACCGGGTCGCCGCGGGCGGGGCAACGGTATACGAGACCAGGTTTCCCTGCCTAGCGGCAACCATTGCCCGCCACTTCTCACTGTGCTTGGCAAGCAGATAGCTCGAGCCCTGGCGCACCGAAGAAGCATCAAAAGATGCGGCCTGGCCGTTTGCCGTGGCTATCAGCGCAGGTGCCGGCTTGGTCAGTTGACCGAATACCCGCCAGAGCGCATCTCGCGAGCGAGTTACAAAACTCCTGGATGCATACCTCGCCAACTGATCGTCATAGATGCTGCGGCTGCCGACAACTACGTCTAGCGGCGTTGCCAACCAAGACAGGGCTAGCTTCGACTTCACGATGTTGGTCGAAGCGACGGCAATGATTGCATCCTGGGCTGCCTGGGCAACAATCTGATTCGAGCCACCGATGTATGCATAACTCGAGACCACGAGTCTCGATTCGGTTCGCGACAGTTCGTGCAGCCAACTTGCGATTGCAGCGACATCTTGAACCAGATCTAAACCAGCGCGACTAGAGAGTTCGCCCGCTGAGTTTCTCGCGCGCAATACCGGAACCAATAAAGTTCCCGCCGACTGCCGTGCGTGATCTACCAGCGATTGCCAGGCTGCTGGGTTTGGTCTTGCCACCACAGCCACTCGGCCGCCGAGGCTGAGCCAATCTTTGGCTCCCGACAGCTCCGCGTTTCCGGCGAGAGCAAACAACAGGTCTTCGCCTGGGGTCAGCTTTGGGTTTTCATCTAGAAACTTAAAGGCCGACTGAACATCTGATTCGGCAAGCCCGCGCCTCACCCAATCGGCGGCAATCGTTTCGAGGCTCGCAGAAGAATTTGGCCAGTGCGGCTCGACTGTCGAGTTGCCTGAAATCTCAACAGTCTCAACGAGTGCGGTAGCCGCAAAACCTTCGCGGGCCAATTCGAATATCGAGATGTCGCTTTCGTTTCTAATCTGACCGGTTAGCGCGGCTAGAGCCGACTGCATCAAATCCATGCCGTGTTTCTGGTCGGCAAATTCGAGTTCACTAAGTTGCAAGAAGTAGCGCTGGTAGTTTTTGCGCCAGTTGGTTTCGGCGAGAATTTCTCTGGCCAGACCGGGGTTTGCCGATTCGACCGCTGACGAGAGAAGCTGCTTGGCGAACTCGGTTGAACTGAGCGGCTGCCCCTGCGCATCCCTGAAACTGAACTTCAAGCTGTCTCCTTCTTCGGCAGACCGTCACTGCGAGCGAGCACCAAATTAGGAGTTCTTTATACTTGGTCTCAGCGCCTCGGCATTTTTCAGCCTAGCCGTAAGCACACCGGGTCAGGAGTTATCGCATGAGCGCAAAGCACGCAGCCAAGCTCTCTGACGGTCGAGACCTGTTCTACTTTGACGACGCTGGCTCTGCACTGCCAACCACCCGCAAGCCAGATCAGCGTGAACCGGCCGAGAGGCCAGAGGTGGCTCAGATGAGGCTCGACTCTCTGACCTCCGAGTGGGTTTCGGTGGCGGCCCACCGTCACGCGCGCGCATTCTTGCCGCCGGCTAACCAGTGCCCGCTTTGCCCGACCACGGATGAGAACCTGAGCGAGCTACCTGATCGCTTCGATGTCGCGGTGTTCGAAAACAAGAGCCCGTCTTTCGGCCCCGAGCTACTGCCCGCAGTTGACCTAGATTTCGCCAGCGTTGAAGGTCTAGGACTTGGCGCGACCCGAAAGTCTGTTGGCCGTTGCGAAGTGGTCGTGTTTAGCCCGGAGCACCTTGGTTCACTTGGCGCTTTGCCAGTCGAACGAGTCAAGACTGTAATCGATGCCCTCGCAGATCGCACCGAACACCTTCAATCGCTTGCCGGCGTAATGCAGGTGTTCCCATTTGAGAATCGCGGCCAAGAGATTGGCGTAACGCTTCATCATCCGCACGGGCAAATCTATGCCTACCCTTTTGTCACGCCAAGAACCCAAAAACTGCTCAGCTCAATTGAGAGATTCGGCGCTGACCTTTTCGCAGAGACGCTGGAGTTTGAAAGTGCGTCTGAGCGAGTTCTGATTAAGAGCGATAGTTTCACCGCATATGTTCCATTTGCCGGTCGCTGGCCGATTGAAATTCACCTTCTGCCCCACCGTCACGTTCAGCACCTGGGGCAACTCACTGAAGATGAGAAAGCCGAGTTGGCTTCGGTCTATCGAAGACTGCTCAGATCGCTCGATGAAATCTATGACTCACCGACCCCTTACATCGCGGCTTGGCATCAGGCTCCGCTTTTGCAAGCTGGCAAGAATGTGCGTTTGCAACTGCAGATTACTTCTCCGCGTCGGGCCGCAGACAAACTTAAATATCTCGCTGGCTCAGAATCTGCGATGGGCGCATTCATCGCCGACTTCGCACCAGAAAAGACAGCAGCGCAAATTCGTGAAGCGTTAGAGAAGTAGATTGACTACCTCGCGCAACATCGACTCGGTGTCTGCTGGCTTTGAGAAGCACTTTGGTTACGCCCCAACCGGTGTTTGGTCGGCTCCAGGCAGAGTGAACCTGATTGGCGAGCACACCGACTACAACCTCGGTTTCGTTTTGCCCTTCGCGATTAATCGCCGCACCTACGCGGCCATAAGCCTGCGCGATGACAGCCTGGTGAGAGTGGCATCGGCCTTCTCGCCCGATTCGCACGAGGTCAAGCTGGGTGCGATCACCAAAAACCCGGCAAACGACTGGGCCGCCTACCCCTTCGGTGCGGCCTGGGCGGTTGCCAAATTGAGTAATCTCTCGGGGCAGGGCTTCGACGCCTACTTCGAGTCAGATGTGCCCGTGGGTGCGGGGCTATCGTCATCGGCTGCAATCGAGTGCTCCACCGCTCTCGCGCTAAATGAACTCTGGCAGGCAAATCTGACCAGGTCGCAGTTGGCCCGCGCTGGGCAGCTTGCAGAAAACGAGATAGTCGGCGCACCGACCGGCATCATGGATCAGTCAGCCTCGCTACTTGGTGAGCGCGATCACGCGGTTTTTCTAGATTGCAAGTCACTAGAAGCGCAAGCGATCGAACTCGGCTTTGATCGCGAGGGTCTCGAGTTGATGATTATCGACACCCAGGTTTCACACCGACTAACCGATGGTGGCTATGCCACTCGCAGAGCTGCGTGCGAACTTGGCGCAAGCCAGATGAGCGTTACCTCGCTGCGCGAATTATCCGAGAGTGATTTAGCAAAGGCCGAAGACATCATGGATGACGTGACCTTCAGAAGAGTTCGTCACATCGTCACCGAAAACAATCGCGTGCTAGAGACCGTGGCGAATTTGAAACAGCTCGGCCCAAAGTCGATTGGCGCCTTGCTCAACGCGTCACATGTTTCGATGCGCGACGATTTTGAAATTTCGATTGACGAACTTGACACCGCTGTCGATGTTGCAGTGCGCCACGGAGCAATTGGTGCACGCATGACCGGAGGCGGATTCGGTGGTGCAGCGATTGCCTTGGCTCCGATTGAAAAGGTGAGCGAAATAACTCTTGCGGTTCTAGCCGAGTTCGAACTGCTCGGTTACGGCAAACCAAACATCTTTGCCGTCACAGCAGATCAAGGCGCAAGACGCGACCGCTAAAAACTTTGGTTTTTAGGCCAGCGGGTCTGGCGTCATCACATACTTGGTTTCGAGATATTCGTTGATACCCTCTGGGCCACCCTCGCGACCAAGACCCGACGCCTTGACTCCGCCAAACGGAGCGGCGGCGTTAGAAACCAGGCCGGTGTTCAGCCCGGTCATGCCGGTGTCGAGAGTTTCGATTAGGCGCAAACCGCGCTTCAGGTCTTGCGTGAAGGCGTAGCTCACCAGACCGAACTCGGTGTCATTTGCCAAACGAACGGCCTCTTCTTCGGTCTTGAACCTGGTGATTGGGGCAATCGGGCCAAAGATTTCTTCTTGAAGAATGGTCGAACCAGGGGCAACGTGATCGAGCACGGTTGGCTCGAAGAAGTAACCGTCGCCATCGACCGAGCCGCCACCGGCTAGCACCGAAGCGCCCTGGCTCTTGGTTGCCTCGACCAGGCGGGTCATGTTCTCTCGAGCCTTCTCGTTGATAACCGGCCCGCAGGTGGTGTTCTCGGCTAGACCTCTGCCGAGTTTCAGCGCGCTCATTCGTTCGGCAAACTTCTGCCCGAACTCGTCGGCAACCGACTCGTGAACTATGAATCGGTTTGCTGCCGTGCAGGCCTGACCGATGTTTCTCATCTTGGCCAACATCGCGGCATTGACCGCGGCGTCGACGTCTGCATCTTCAAACACCAGGAACGGAGCGTTACCGCCGAGTTCCATCGAGGTTCGCAGAACCCGCTTGGCACTCTGCTCAAGCAACATGACACCAACC
>JBEAWS010000069.1:0-3637 GCA_041160185.1 Actinomycetota bacterium | reverse complement strand
TGCTGGTGGCCGGAATGTGCACGTCTCCGTGAACTGCGGCCAGGCGCTGCCAAAAGCCGAGGCGAATGACGAGTTCGCTGTCTTTGAGCTCGAGAGTGGGCATATGAATAGGTTACCTGTGCAAGATTTGGGCGACAACCCTCGGCTTTGCCTAGATTTCAGCGATGAATCGGCCGAGACATCCCGACAAAGAAATCGAGCGTCTGCTGAGGGTTTGCGAACTGCATGGTTGGAGAATTGTGCGTGCGCGAAAGTACTTCAAGGGCTATTGCCCTTGCGGTGAGCACATCAAGGTATTCAAAATGACACCCTCGAATCCAAATTGGGCTCGCGAATGCCTATGGTTCTTGCGAAGATTGGATTGCTGGGAAAGGGGATTCAAATGATTGAAGTGAAAGTGCTACTAAACCTCACCTCTGAGCGCACACTGCGAAATGACGATCCGATTGATGTCTTTGACCTCATTGCCGAACCGTTTCACGATGATGAAAGCATCGCTGAGCAAGAAATGTTTGCCGACTATAGTCGCATGATCATCGAAATGCAGATGCATGTGCAGGCTCAGTCAGTGCAAGAAGGTATTGCCATCGCACTAAATGCAGTCACTAAAGCGCTAAACAGCGCTAAGCGACAAGCGCCATGGGTGAATGCTGAGGTCGGCTCGGTTACCGCTGGCCAACTGGCTGCCGCATGACGGTTGTTCGCGCTTTACAACACGATGACTTCGATGCGTGGCTTCCGCTTTGGAAGGGCTACCTAGAGTTCTACGAGACCGAACTCGAAGACGAAATCACGCGCCACACATTCGAGCGTCTGCTCGACGAATCCGTGAACATGTTCGGTGCACTTGCTCTGAACGATGATGGCGAAGCAATTGGCATGGTGAACTGGCTAACTCATCCGGGCACTTGGTCGCGCGGCCAATACGTCTATCTGGAAGATCTTTTTGTTTCGCCGAAAGCTCGCGGCACTGGCGCGGGTCGAGCGCTAATTGAACACGTGCAAGCATGGGCGGAGGCTGCCGGTGCCACCAAGGTCTATTGGCTTACTGCCGATTCCAACAAAACTGCCCAGCAGCTATACGACCGGTTGGCTACCAAGACTGGGTTCATTCACTACCAGATTGATAAGTGACCCTCGAAGTTAGCCGCAAAGTAAAAAAGAGCCTGAAAATCAGGCTCTTTTTTGCTTTCGCGCGGTGACGGAGGGATTTGAACCCTCGGTGCGCTTTCACACACACTTGTTTTCGAGACAAGTACCTTCGGCCGCTCGGACACGTCACCGTTGGATAGGTTAGCAGAACGAGCGGGTTGGGTAAATTGCGAACTTAGTCGCGACGAGCCTCGAAGAACGTGCGCAACTGCGCAGAACATTCGGCCTCGAGCACCCCACCGATAACCTCAGCAGGTGCGCCCAACCGCGCATCACGGATCACGTCATACAGCGAACCGGATGCGCCCACGCGAGCATCCCAAGCGCCAAACACAACGCGACCAATGCGCGCTGCCACGATTGCACCGGCACACATTACGCAGGGTTCGAGAGTCACAACGAGCGTGCAGTCTTCGAGGCGCCAGTCTTTACGCTCTGCCGCCGCTCGACGAATGGCGACAATTTCGGCGTGAGCTGTTGGGTCACTGTCGGCTTCACGTTCGTTGTGCCCGCGTGCAATAACTTCACCGTCGGCAGAAAGTATTAGCGCACCAACCGGAACATCGTCACCAGAATCTGCGGCTTCGGCGATTGCCTCGCGCATGAGTTCTTCGTAGTTCACGAGTGCACCGAGTTAGTCGGCGAGACCGTAGAGGCGATCGCCTGCGTCGCCGAGACCGGGAACGATGTATCCGTGTTCGTTAAGTTTTTCGTCAAGCGCACCCAAAACGATTTTCACGTCTTTGCCGTGCACGTGTGCTTCGACCGCTGCTAAACCTTCTGGTGCGCCGAGCAAACAAATTGCGGTGACATCGGTTGCGCCGCGCTGAAAAACGTAATCGATTGAGTCGATGAGTGTGCCACCGGTGGCGAGCATCGGGTCGATGATGAAGACCTGTCGGTTGGTTAGGTCATCTGGAAGTCGGTTGGCATAGGTGTATGGCTGCAGCGTTTCTTCGTTGCGCTTGATGCCCAAGAAACCAACTTCGGCGGTTGGCAAGAGTTTGACGATTCCCTCGAGCATGCCCAGGCCGGCGCGAAGAATCGGGATGATGATCGGGCGCGGGCGGCTGAGCTTCACTCCGTCTGCCGAGGTGACCGGGGTTTCGACCACAACTTTGTCGACTCGCACGTCGCGAGTTGCCTCGTAGGCGAGCAGGGTCACGAGCTCTTCGACCAGCTGACGAAAGACCGGTGACGGCGTGTTTTTGTCGCGCAGGGCTGTGAGCTTGTGGGTGATGAGTGGGTGGTCGGCTATGTGAACGCGCATGGCTCAAATCTATCGTTGATAGTTTTCTGAAAATCGGTTTGACAGGTGCCCGATTCGTGCCTAATGTTTTCTCTAATGACTAACAGCACTTTGACCCAGACATCATTGGTGGCCACTGCCCCAATGATGATGTGTGCTGCTATGTGTATGCATATGTGTCGCTAACCGCACCAGACCCAAGGTCTAAGGCCCAAGAGCCAGCCCGTTAGCAAAGACACCAGCAACCCGACAAACGCACGTGATTCGTGCACATCGACCAAACACATGCACACCTAGTCAAAGGATCAAACAAATGACCATCGCAAACCTGCAGGATTTTCGCACCAAGTCAGCAACCCCAGCCAGCGCGGCGACCAGCAGCCTAATTGCCGTTCCGGTCGAGACCGAAGCCCGCGGCTTCGCCCTCTACCTGGGCATCGATGAAGCCACCGCCCAAGCGCACGGCACATCGCTAACCGAGATCGCAAGCGCACTCAAGAGAACCTTCGCCGAGTTGGTTCCGAGCGCAGCCAACCAAACCTTCGCGGCAGTGGCGTTGGCACCAAAGGGTGCCGGCGGCCGAAGCGTCGACGTGGTTCGCACCGCACTGCGCGACCCGCGCGCAATCGACCAGTTGCGAGAACCAGAAAGCGACCTACCCGCAATCACCGTCGACCTCAGACGAAAGCGCATCTACAAAAACGGCATCAACGCAGAAGTCACCAACAAAGAGTTTCTACTGCTCACCTACCTGATTGAAAATGAGGGGCAGGTAATCTCACGAGCTCGGCTTGTTGCAGCGACAAAAGACGGCTACGAAAACAACGAGCAAACCGAAGCGGTAACCGAACGAACCATCGACGTGCACGTGCGACGATTGCGCGCGAAGATCGAGGGCTACGAAGACATCATCCGTGCGGTTCGCGGCCAGGGATACCTTTTCGAGCAACACCCAGACGTACTCGTCGAGGGATAGCTTTCGAGAGGCAACCAGCGCGAGATAACCTAGACGAGTGAATGCTTCCGCCAACGAATCGAAGAGTGTTGCTCGTGAACTAGCCGAGCAGTTGCTTGCGCTGGTTGACGACGGCAAGACGATGCCGGTTCTGCTGATTGATGGTCGCGCAGGCAGCGGCAAGAGCACGCTCGCCGATGAGGTGCAAAACGAATTCTTCAAGTTGGGCGAATCGGCTCCGAGGGTTATTCATCTCGACGACTTGTATCCAGGCTGGGATG
>JBEAWS010000043.1:0-5256 GCA_041160185.1 Actinomycetota bacterium | reverse complement strand
CAATTCCATCTTGAACCAATACCGAATCTAGAGCCAGCTGGGTTCCCATCGGGAAAGCAGATTTGACCGCATCGCGCAACCAGAAGTCGGGGCCTGAAAGCAAGGCCGAAGCCAGACGAGTTGAGGTTGAAATGCGAGTTGCGAACCAACGGGTATCGGGCACCAGGTAACGCTCTTGGTTGTCATAGAAGTAGAGCGAATAACTTCTGAATAGAACATCAAAAATCGGTCGAACCAAAACTGTGACGTTTGGCGCTTGGCTAATGCGCCACTCGCCGTTCTCAATCACAAACCTGAAGTTTAGAACGCGACTTATCGACGGAACCAACTCTTGATAGCGACCGAGTTCATCTACTCTTGCCGACGCTTCAAAGGTCACGGTTGCATCGTTCGTGCCCGAGATGCTGACAACTGGTTTGCTGTTTCCCACGAGCAACTCGGCACTCGGGTTCCACCCCGACGCAATCTCACCGCTCAAATACTTGCGAGCAACTTCGTAGTCATTCTGCGGGCCGGTTGCCGCGTTGAGAAAGCCATCCAAGATTTCTTGCTGGGTTGCATCCACGGATGGGTCGCTCGGCGAGTAGTAGAGGTAGTCGGAGCTCAACTCAGACTGAATATCAGAGCCGACCCTGACTTCAGAGACGGTTGGCAGTTTGGCGCACGAGGTGAGGGTTAGCGCTGCGATGACCAACAGAGCCAAGGCCTTGAGAGAGTTAGGCTTCATCGCTCACCTGCTTCTTGCGCGGCGGCAACGGCAGCGGAGACTGCGAGAAAACCGCTCCCTGGTAGCGCGGCAGGGTGAGCCTGAAGGTCGAACCCTCGTTTGGCTTGGCGGCTACCTGCAGCCAACCGGAGTGCAGATTGGCGTCTTCGAGCGAGATGGCCAGGCCAAGCCCGGTTCCTCCCGAGGTGCGCTTTCGCGCTGGGTCGGCTCGCCAGAAACGGTCGAACACCCGATCTAGTTGGGTTCGGGTCATGCCTACTCCCCTGTCGGTGACACTCACCGCAACTGCGTGAGCGCCGGCGGCCACGGCAACCACGACCGGCTTGCCCTCGCCGTGCTCCACCGCGTTGGCAAGCAGGTTGCGCAACAGACGTTCGATGCGGCGGCTGTCGAGCTCGGCTTCGATTGAGTCTGCCTGCGCCTCGAGCACAATCTCGCAACCCTTCTTCTGAGCGAGGGGCTCAATCGATGCAATTGCAGAACGCACAACCGCCAAGAGGTCGACCTTCTCGAAGTCACCGGCGACGGCACCGGCGTCATAGCGAGAAATTTCGAGCAGGTCTTCAAGCAAAGTTTCGAAACGGTGAATCTGGGAGTTCATGGCTTCAGCACTGCGCTTGATTGGCGCTGCGAAGTCTTCGCGGTTGTCATAAATCAATTCGCCCGCCAGCTTGATTGTGGTGAGCGGAGTGCGAAGTTCGTGCGAAACGTCTGACACGAATCGCTGCTGCATCTTTGAAATCTGTTCGTATTGCTTCAGCTGATCCTGCAGGTTGTCTGCCATGGCGTTGAACGAGCGACCAAGCTGCGCGATGACATCTTCGCCCTGCTCAGGAATTCGTTCGTCGAGTGCGCCTTCGGCAATCTTTTCGCTAACGCGAGCCGCCACACGCACCGGCTGAACAATTCTCGAGGTAACCCACCAACTAACCAAACCGATGATGAGCAAAACAATCAGGCCACCAATCACCAGCGTGCCCTGAACTAGATCGAGGGTCTCTTGTTCGCGCTGTAGGTCGTAAACCAGATACAGCTCATACACACCGGCCAGCGGTATTTCGATTGGTGCGCCGACAACCAGACCCGGATGCGTGTTCGCATCAACCTTGAGTTCGGTGGCCTGGTAGACCAGTCGACCAGCGCTCAGCTGAACCTGGCTGCGAAGCGACTGGCTGATAACCGTGAGATTCAAGTCGCTAGAAATCGGGCTCTGCAGCAGGGCCGCGCTGGTTTGACCGGGGGTTCTGAGCAGCGCAACCAGGCGGGCCTGGTCTTGAGACTTGTTCTCAAGCCTCGGCACAACCGAGTTGATTAGCGACTGAAGGGCAACCTCGTCGCTCGCGTTAGAGGCCGAGAAGGTGTTCTGAACGTCAACCACCGCTCGCTCAGACTCGTCGAGAACCTGATCTAGGCGGGTTTGGTATAGGCCGTTTCCGATACCGAACGAGAGGAACCCGCCGAGCACCACGAGCGCACCCATAGACAGTGCAATTGTGGTGACCACCGCCCTGGCCTGCAAGTTTCTGCGAAGTAGACCGACGGCGCGCTCAAGAGCGCGTCTGAAAAACATTTAGTTAGCGCCAGCCTTGTATCCACGACCGCGAACGGTCGTCACAATTTGCGGATCGTCTGGGTTCTCTTCGATCTTTGAGCGCAGGCGCTGAATGTGCACGTTCACCAGGCGGGTGTCAATCTTGCCCTTGAAGTCGCCCTCGTCGTTGAGGTTTTTGTGCAACCAAACTTTTTTCAAGAGCTCTTCGCGAGTGAAAGTGTGCTTCGGGTCTTCGGCGATGGTGAGCAACAGGTTGAACTCGAGCGGGGTCAGCAGAATCTGCTTTGAACCACGGCTCACTTCGTAGGCCGAGACATCGATGGTCAGCGGACCAATCTTGACAACGGTGTTGTCGCTGCGCTCGGGCACATTCATCACAGCTGTGATTGTGCGAATAAGTTCTTTTCCGCCGTATGGCTTCTTGATGTAGTCGTCGGCACCGAAATCGAGAGCGCGTTCAACATCTTCAACCTCGGTCTTCGCCGATGCCATGATCACAGGGGTGCTCGAAAGCGAAACAAGTTCTTGCAGAATCTCGAGACCATCTTTACCCGGCAGCATCCAGTCGAGAATCACAACGTCAGGCTTGCTGTCTTGAAAAACCTGCACGGCGTCTGCACCCGAGTCGCAGGTGACCACCGAGTGACCGGCAATCTCGAGTGTGGTCTGGGCCATTTCAAGCATTAGCTTTTCGTCTTCGACGACGAGAATCTTCCAGCTCATTTGCTGCTCCTAATACCTGTAGTGCTCAACCTTGAATGGGCCGGTGGGTGAAACCCCGATGTAACGAGCCTGTTCAGAAGTAAGTTGGGTCAATTCAACACCCAAAGCGGCTAGGTGCAAACTGGCAACCTTCTCGTCGAGGTGCTTTGGCAAGATGTGCACACCAAGCTCAAACTCGTCGGTCTTGGTGAATAGCTCGATTTGGGCGAGCACCTGGTTGCTGAACGAATTGCTCATTACAAAGCTCGGATGCCCCGTGGCGTTGCCGAGGTTCATGAGCCTGCCTTCGCTGAGAATCAACACCGATCGACCATTCGGCAGGCGCCACTCGTGCACCTGAGGCTTGATCTCAACCTTCTCGACACCCTTGATTTGCGAGATGCCAGCCATGTCGACCTCGTCGTCAAAGTGACCGACGTTGGCCACTACCGCGAGATGCTTCATCTGCAGCAGGTGCTCCGGGCGAATGATGTGGGTGTTGCCGGTTGCGGTGATAAAGATGTCGACGGTTTCGATAACCGACTCGAGCCTGGCAACCTGAAAGCCATCCATGGCCGCTTGAAGAGCACAAATCGGGTCGACCTCGCTGACGATTACGCGGGCACCCTGGCCGCGCATTGCCTCGGCAGAACCCTTACCGACATCGCCGTAGCCGGCAACGAAAACGGTCTTGCCGCCGATGAGAACATCGGTCGCTCGGTTCAAACCATCTGGCAGTGAGTGGCGAATTCCATACTTGTTATCGAACTTCGACTTGGTGACAGAGTCGTTCACGTTAATTGCGGTGAACAAAAGTTCGCCGCGCTTGTGAAACTCATAGAGACGGTGAACACCGGTTGTGGTTTCTTCGGTGACACCCTTGATGTCGGTTGCAATCTGAGTGAAGCGATTCGGTGAAGTCTTCACCGAGCTGCGAAGCAACTCGAGAATGACTCCGTACTCTTCGCTGTCGTCGAGACCGGTCGGCGGAACCGAACCGGCGAGTTCGAATTCGCGACCCTTGTGCACGAGCAACGTTGCGTCGCCGCCATCGTCGAGAATCATGTTTGGTCCGAGGTAGCTCTTGCCCTCAGCCGCTGCTTCGCTCGACCAATCGAAGATGCGATCGGTGCACCACCAGTATTCGGTTAGCGTCTCGCCCTTCCAAGCGAAAACCGGAGTTCCGCTAGGAGCATCGACGGTTCCGTTCGCGCCAACCACAACAGCTGCGGCGGCTTCATCCTGGGTAGAAAAAATATTGCATGAGGCCCAGCGCACCTGCGCACCGAGAGCAACGAGGGTTTCGATTAGCACTGCGGTCTGCACGGTCATGTGCAACGAGCCGGCGATGCGAGCGCCCTTGAGCGGTTGGCTGGCCGAGAACTCGGCGCGAAGGGCCATCAGGCCGGGCATCTCGTTCTCGGCGAGGCGAATTTGGTGGCGACCAGCCTCGGCAAGCGCTAGGTCTTTTACTCGAAAGTCGAATGTGGTCTCTTGGCGGCTCATGCCGTTTAGTTTAAGCCCGAATTAGAGCAAGAACTTCGTCACGGATGGCCCGCATGGTCGACTCATTGGCGGCCTCTAGGTTTAGGCGCACCAGCGGCTCGGTGTTCGAAGCGCGAACGTTGAGCCACCACCAGTTGGCCTGTGCCCCTGAAGACAGGGTGATGCCGTCAAACTGTTCGACCACCGCACGGCCCTCGAAGGCCTTCAGAATTCGGTCTTTTGCGGCCTGAACATCGCTCACGGTCGAGTTGATCTCGCCGCTCAAGAAGTAAGGGTTGTATTGGCGGGCAAACTCGCTGAGCGGCTGCCACTGGGCTCCGAACTCGGCTAGCACGTGCATGGCAGCCAACATGCCGTTGTCCGCCCCGAAGAAGTCTCTGAAGTAGTAGTGAGCCGAGTGCTCGCCACCGAATATTGCGTTGGTGTCAGCCATCTGGTCTTTGATCAGCGAGTGACCAACCTTGGTGCGAACGGCTCGAGCACCATCTGCTTCGATCACCTCGCGAACGACGTTCGAGACAAGAAGGTTGTGCAGCACTGTGATTGGTGAGCCAGGGTTCTTGGCTTTCTCGCGAGCAATCTCACGTCTCGCCACAATCGCTGTCACTGCAGAAGGAGTAACCGGTTCGCCGTTTTCATCGACAACGAAGCAACGGTCTGCGTCGCCATCGAATGCCAACCCCAGGTCTGCCGAGTGTTCGACGACAGCGCGCTGAAGATCGACGAGGTTCTTTGGGTCGAGCGGGTTTGCTTCGTGGTTCGGAAAACT
>JBEAWS010000014.1:0-2898 GCA_041160185.1 Actinomycetota bacterium | reverse complement strand
GCGATTGCGAGTTCCTTAAGAATTGGAAAAACGCGGTTTGACCATCCGAGAATTAGGGTGTGGTCTGATTCGATAACTGCGCTCTTGCCGGCCTTTAGGCGCGCGACTGCACGCGTGATGGCTGCTGAGATGAAACCAATGACTGCACCGCTGATTGCGACTCCGATGCCCCAGTAGATGAAGTTGAGAATCTGAGTGCCCCAAGCGTCAACGCTTCCGGTGCCGAGAATCTTTGTGAACGCAGCCCAGTACTGAGTGAAATAGCTGTCTGCCGGCAGGGGATCGGTTAGCACCTTGATGCCCGCAATAACTGCGGTCAAGGTGGTCATAACAAATGCTAGAACCACGATTGCTAAGAACACGTAGCCAACGAATGCACCCGCCCTAGATAGCGAGTTGTCGAAGTTGTAGCGCAGTCGCTTTCGCAGACTTACCTTTACAACGATTGGTGCATCGGGCTCGCCCTGAGCACCCTGGCCATATGTGCGGGGTTCTTTGTTTTCAGACATGCGAAAAGTTTAGCCAAATGGCCAAACTTTTCTAGCGGGTCAGATTTTAGAGGGCAGTTAGGGTGTCTTCGCCTGGCTCGACAATTAGTGTCACGCCGTCGCTAGCCACATCGACCCGAACCAGCGAACCATCATGGATAGCCCCGGCCAGCAACAGATTGGCTAGCTGGTCGTCAATCTGCTGTTGCATCAGGCGACGCAGCGGCCTGGCGCCGTAGACCGGATCGAATCCGTGGTCTGCAAGCCACGCGCGAGCCGCCGGTGTGACGGCAAGTTGCAGCCTGCGCTCGGCTAAACGTTCGCTTAGACGATCAATGTTGAGTTCAACGATTTGACCCAGCTCGCTGCGGTCTAGTGCGCTGAAGATGACGATATCGTCGAGTCGGTTTAAGAACTCTGGCTTGAAGTGGCTGCGCACCACGTGCATCACACCCTCGCTTCGCTCTTCGTCGCTGAACTGCGGGTCGATCAGCAACTGCGAACCCAGGTTTGAGGTCATGATCAGAATTGCGTTTCTAAAATCGACGGTTCGGCCCTGGCCGTCGGTTAGTCGACCCTCGTCGAGCACCTGAAGCAAAACGTCAAAAACCTCTGGATGAGCCTTCTCGACCTCGTCGAGCAGAATCACAGAGTAAGGCCGACGTCGAACCGCTTCGGTTAGCTGACCGCCCTCTTCGTAACCGATGTATCCCGGTGGGGCACCAAGCAATCGACTGACGCTGTGCTTCTCGCCGTATTCGCTCATATCGATGCGAACCATCGCCTTGTCGTCGTTGAACAAGAAGTCGGCAAGGCTCTTTGCCAGCTCGGTCTTGCCAACACCGGTCGGTCCCAAGAACAAAAACGATCCGGTCGGACGATTCGGGTCACTAATGCCGGCTTTCGTGCGACGCACAGCATCGCTAACCGCCTTGACCGCGCGCTTCTGCCCGATCAATCGTTTGCCTAGTTCTGCTTCTAGGTTAAGCAACTTCTGCGATTCACCGGCAAGCAGACGTCCGGTTGGAATGCCAGTCCAGGCACTAACCACTGCTGCGATATCGTCTTCGCCAACCTGGTCATTCACCATGCGATCGGTGTCATTTGACTCGCTCTGTTCAGCATCTGCAAGTTGCTTTTCGAGTGCGGGAATTTCGGCATACAAAAGCTTCGATGCCTTTTCTAGATTTGCTTCGCGCTGCGCCTTTTCTGCTTCGATGCGCAAAGCATCGAGTTTAGTTTTTAGGTCACCAATTTTGTTCAGCTCTGCTCGTTCGGTTTCCCAGCGAGCTGAGAGGTCTTTTAGATTTTCGTTTTTGGTCTCAAGTTCTTCGCGGAGTTTCTCTAGACGGTCTTTTGATGCTGCATCTTTTTCTTTTGCGAGCGCGAGTTCTTCGAGCTTGAGTCGGTCTACCGAACGACGCAATTCGTCTATCTCAACCGGAGCGCTGTCGATCTCCATGCGAAGTCGCGATGCCGCTTCGTCAATCAAATCGATTGCCTTATCTGGTAATTGCCTTCCGCTGATGTAGCGATTCGAAAGTGTTGCGGCAGCAACCAAAGCATTGTCTGCGATTGCGACTTTGTGGTGAGCTTCGTAACGCTCTTTCAGGCCGCGAAGAATCGCGATTGTGTCGACTACCGACGGTTCGCCAACGAAGACCTGCTGAAAGCGTCTCTCAAGAGCTGGGTCGCGTTCAATGCGCTCACGATATTCATCGAGAGTTGTTGCGCCGATTAGTCGCAACTCGCCGCGCGCGAGCATGGGCTTGAGCATGTTAGACGCATCCATCGAGCCATCGGCCGCTCCGGCTCCCACCAGAGTGTGAAGCTCATCGATGAAGGTGATCACCTCACCCTCGCGAGCGTTGATCTCGGCAAGCACGGCCTTTAGCCGCTCTTCAAACTCACCACGAAACTTTGCGCCGGCAACCATTGCAGCTAGGTCAAGACTGATTAGCTGCTTGCCCTTTAGGCTCTCTGGCACGTCACCGGCCACGATTCTCTGGGCCAAGCCCTCAACCACTGCGGTCTTGCCAACACCGGGTTCACCAATTAGCACCGGGTTGTTTTTGGTGCGGCGACTTAGCACCTGCGACACTCGGCGAATCTCGGCATCGCGACCAACCACCGGGTCGAGTTTTCCGGCCTTGGCGACGTCAGTGAGATTAACTCCGAACTGCTCGAGGGCAGATTTCTGTTCTTGCTGTTGATTCATTTGCTACTCCTTTCGCGAAGGTTCACTTCGCACGCCACAAAACAACCGAAGTTGATTTGCTTGGGCGTTTGCCGCGAGTCAGACTCACGACACCTTGATCACCGGCAGCAAACACTCGTGCTCCTGGTCGGTTCATCAATTCGTTTGCTAATGCCTGCTCTAGATCGCGCACGCGTTTGGATAGTTCGGCAT
>JBEAWS010000097.1:0-6371 GCA_041160185.1 Actinomycetota bacterium | reverse complement strand
CGATTTCTTCAGCGACCACGGTGTTGATTCTGTTGGTGTGACGCGTGCGCTGATGGGCGATCTAACCGCCCTGCATGATGTTGGGTCGTTGGCATTCGATCAGCAGGATAAGGATCTGAATCTGCAGGTTATCGTCGGCAACGACGGCGGCGGCACAATTTTTGAGACCCTAGAAATCGCATCGACAATCGACGATCAGGCGTTCGACCGCCTTTTCAGAACCAGGCAGAACGTCGATTTCTGGCACTTGGCCGAGGCCTACGGGTGGCAGTACATCCGTGTTGAAAGGCTCGAACAGCTCTCAGAAGCGCTGCAGGCCAGGGGTCGCGTGCTCATCGAGGTTCTGCTCTACTAGCCAGCAATCACGCGAGCGCCTCGCGAATTGGCTTGAATTTCAGCTCGGTCTCTTCGAGTTCGGCAACCGGGTCAGACTCCGCGACAATTCCGCAGCCGGCGTAGGCGGTGATTTGGTTGTCTTGCAGCAGGGCACCGCGAAGAGCGATTGCCCACTCGCCGTCGCCATCGGCACCAATCCAACCGACCGGCCCCGCGTAACGCCCGCGGTCAAATGGTTCGAGTTCGGCGATTAGCTGCTGCGCAGATTCGGTTGGCGTTCCGGCGACCGCTGCCGTTGGGTGCAAAACCGCAGCAAGATCTAGAACCGACGCGTCGTCTTTTAGCACCGCGTGAACATCGCTGGCCAGATGCCAAAGGTTTGGCAACTGCAAGCTGAATGGTTCGCTGTCTGCGTCTACCTGACTGCAAAACTTTTGTAATTCGTCAACCAGCGACTGAACCGCAAACTGATGCTCTGCGATGTTCTTGCTCGAAGCAGCAAGTGCAGTCGAAATCGCAAAATCAACTCCCGGATCTGTTCCGCGCCCGGCGGTTCCGGCCAGCACCCGTGCAGAGACTTGTTTGTGCGAAACACGCACGAGCAACTCTGGTGAGGCACCGAATAATCCATCGACCGAGTATGTCCAGCAGGTTGGGTATTTAGTCGCAAAGCGATGGAGTGCAGTTCTGATGTCAAACTCGGTTGGAGTTGAGGCGACTAGGTCGCGCGCAATAACAACTTTCTTAACTCGACTGTTTTCGATGTTCGAGATTGCTGTGCTTACCGCGCTCATGAATCCTTCGGCCGACTGCAGACCCTCGCGAAGTGTGATTGCGGAATTCTCTCGGTAGTGCTGTGGTTCATCCCAGAAATTTTCAGAAGTCGATTCTTCAACTTGAGTCAGCCAGCAAACCCCATCGCGACTGCCGAGCAAAATCTTCGGAACAATCAAGACGCTTGCGTCTTCGCTGTCATCGGCGAAGGCAAAGCTGCCGAAGGCAACCAGCCCCGAACCAGGCACACCAACTTCGTCTGCGACATCGGTTTGCGACACAAGTTCGCGCCAGGCCGCCGCCAGCTGCTGCATGCGCTGTGATCCCTTAGCGGTCAGACGAGCGGCTTCGCCCCAACCGACGAGACCCTCTTTATTTCGCAAAAATGCCGATGCCGACTCGGGCAGGTGCTCGATTATTGAAAAGCTGGCGTCGGTCGACAGCCGAGTCGTGCGCAGGCTCAAACGCACTTCAGATCTAGTCAATCGGCACCAATTTCAGGCTGGGGGTTATCTGTGAAGACTCGGCCGAGACTTCACGATAAGGGCATCAAAAAGTTAAACTTGTCGCACCAGCCATACTATTCCGCAGGAGCATTTGTGATTTCGACCCGAAGCGCAACAGCCGTGGTCGGCCTTATGTTGGCGGTTTTCTTTGCGTTGAGCTCACTTTCTGTGAGTCACGCGCTGGGCGCAAGCCCACAATCTAAACCGGTGCCTTCGGCTCCAAGCGACGCCGAATCTGAACCAGATCACGACGACCTTCACCACGATTTGTTGCGTGAGCAATATGGCGAAGTGGAGCAGGTTTTTCTTCCTCCACTAGTCGTCACTAACCCGGGCGGCATCGAGGGCCAGCAACTGCTCGACTCGGCCAATATTGACCCTCGCGAGAATATGCCGATTGACCCAAACTCTGCGGCAACCAACCAAAAGACCGCGGCTGACTCATTCTTCATCGTCACGACCGTCGCTATTTCGACAATGGCTGCCGGATCAATCGCCCTCGGTGTCTTGGCTGTTCGCCGCTCAGTTCTCAATAAGAGGTAGGAATCTGCCTGAAGCCAGCCATAAGAGCGCAGGTAGACTTAGGCAGTGAGTAAAGCAGATTTGGCCAAAAACCCCACCGAGGTTGCCGCCATGTTCGATTCTGTAGCCTCAAAATACGATCGAGCCAACGATTTGCTGTCTTTCGGGCAAACCAAACGCTGGCGAACCAAAGTGCGCGACGCAGTAGCGCCAAAGCCCGGCCAGAGCATCCTCGATTTGGCCGCCGGCACCGGTTCCTCGTCTATTGCCTTCAAGCTCGACTCGGTGAGAGTTGTGGCTTCAGATTTCTCGCAGGGCATGCTCGAAGAGGGCCGAAAGCGCCATCCCGAACTTGAATTTGTTTTTGCCGACGCAACCAATCTGCCCTTCGAGGCCAACGAGTTTGATGCAACCACAATTTCGTTCGGCCTCAGAAACGTTGTCGATGTTGAAAAAGCGCTGAAAGAAATGTTTCGGGTGACCAAGCCGGGTGGCCGCGTGGTGATCTGCGAGTTCTCCAGAGTGCAGAATCAAGCCTTGCGCCCGCTCTATGAGTTTTATCTGAAGAGGTTGCTGCCAGTTTTCTCAAGACTTGCTGGGCAAAAGCCCGAAGCTTACGACTACCTTGCCGAGTCAATCTTGGCTTGGCCGACCCAAAAGAAACTCGCAAAAAAGATTGCCGGCGCAGGTTTCGAGAAAGTCGCTTATCAGAACTTAGTGTTTGGTGCTGTTGCAATTCACAGCGCGCGCAAACCAAAAGCAAAATCGAAGAAGAAGGCCAAGAAGTGAGCGCAAAACTGCCTTCTCAGTTCAAGAAATTTGCCGATCGTGAATTGCTCGCACAAATTGAACGCGACCTCGAATTAGTTGAGGCGCAACTTCTCGAGGCCACGAAACACACCAACCCGATTCTGCAGACTGCCGCGCGCCACCTGGTTGAAGCCGGAGGAAAACGCGTTCGACCCGTCTTGCTTCTGCTGACATCACTGCTCGGCGATGGTGCGACTAAGCGCGTCGTCGCTGCTGCGGCAATTGTTGAGCTCACCCACCTTGCAACGCTGTACCACGATGACGTCATGGATGATGCCCCGACCCGACGAGGCGTGCCAACGGCTCAGAATGTTTTCTCAAACTCGATCGCAATTCTTGTCGGAGACCTCTTGCTGGCGCGCGCCTCAATTTTGTCGACCGACCTAGGCATCGAGGCAATCACGATGCAGGCGAATACTTTCGAGCGGCTGTGCATCGGTCAGCTCAACGAGACCGTTGGTGTTGAAGGCGATGAAGACCCGATCACTCACTACCTTCAGGTGTTAGCCGACAAAACTGGTTCGCTAATTGCGGCGAGCGCCAAGCTTGGCGTCATGATCGGCAATGCTCCAGAGCGTTTTCTCGAACCCCTCAGTGAGTTTGGTGAAAAGGTCGGAGTGGCTTTTCAACTGGTCGACGACGTCATCGACATCTCGGCAGCTGGGCCATCTGGAAAGACGCCCGGCACTGACCTGAGGGCTGGCGTGCCAACCCTGCCGGTTCTGCTTCTGCGCAAGCTGGCGAAAACCGACGCAGCCGCTGCCGCGCTGATTGCCGAAATCGAAGGCGATCTCTCTTCAGACGAGCGTCTTGCCGAGGTTGTCGAGAAGCTTCGCAACCACCCGGTAGCCGACGAGGCCTACGCCGAAGCCAAGCGCTGGGCGCAAGAGGCCATTGCCGCACTCGATGTTTTGCCAGAGGGTCAAACCAAACGCGCTCTAGCTCACTTTGCAAACGCAGTTGTCGATCGAGACAACTAGAACTACTTCAAGGAAAAGATGTCGAAACTAAGACTTGCTATCGTCGGTGCCGGACCAGCCGGAATCTACGCTGCCGACCTGCTGATCAAATCTGAGCTGCGCGATTTCGATGTGTCGATTGACTTGTTTGATTTGCTTCCCGCGCCATACGGCTTGGTGCGCTACGGGGTGGCTCCGGATCATCCGAGAATTAAAGGAATCATGAACGCGCTCTTTGAGGTGCTTGATCGTGGTGACATTCGGTTTTTTGGAAACGTTGAGTATGGCAAAGACATTACTCTCGACGAACTTAAGCAGCACTACAACGCGGTGATTTTTGCAACCGGTGCAATCAAGGATGCCGATCTTGACATCGAAGGAATTCAACTCGACGGTTCATACGGTGCCGCCGATTTTGTGAACTGGTATGACGCGCATCCTGACGTGCCTCGAACCTGGCCGCTAAACGCAAAAGAAATTGCGGTAATCGGTAACGGTAACGTAGCGCTCGACGTTGCTCGAATGCTAATCAAGGTGCCCGAGCAACTGTTGAGCACCGATATTCCAAACTACGTTTTCGAAGCGCTGAAGAATTCGCCGGTCACCGATGTGCACGTGTTCGGTCGACGCGGGCCAGCGCAGGTTAAGTTCACGCCGCTCGAGCTTCGTGAGGCTACCGCTCTCGAGGGTGTCGACACAATCGTGCACGACGAAGACTTTCAATATGATGCTGGCTCTGAGGCGGCAATCGAGAGCAACAACCAAACTCGCGTGATGGTCAAGACCCTCGAGGGTTTGCGCACCAAAGAGCAGAAAGGTGCTGCCAGACGCCTGCACCTGCATTTCTTCAGTCAGCCGGTTGAGGTGCTCGGCCAGGATGGCAAGGTGGCGGGCTTCAAGATTGAGCGAACCAAACTAGATGGCACCGGCAATGTTGTTTCAACCGGGGAGTTTAGACAGTTCGAGGTTCAGGCCGTCTATCGCGCGGTTGGCTACTTCGGAAGCGAGTTGCCCGAGGTGCCTTTCACAGACCGGGCCGGCGTGATTCCAAACGACGGCGGGCGAGTGCTATCAATCGAGGGGCAGCGAATTGCTGGTCTCTATGCCACCGGCTGGATAAAGCGCGGCCCGATTGGGCTTATTGGGCACACCAAGAGTGACGCCCTCGAGACCATTACCAACCTCATCGCTGATCGAGCCACCTGGTGGCAGCCGAGCAACCCAGACGAGCAGGCCGTCACCGAGCTTCTTGAGGGCAAGCGGGTTGCCTATTTGACCTGGGCCGATTGGCTCAAGGTAGATGCAGAAGAGCTTCGACTTGGCTCACTAGAGGGCCGTGAACGTGTCAAGCTCTTTGATCGCGCCGACTACAAGAGAATTGTGGGCCATGAATAGTTCGAATCTTATGAGTCGCAAAGAGTTCTGAAGTGCCAGCACTAAGTAGGCAACGTTCTAGAACTGCGCAAATAGCGCTGGTAGCAATGTTCTTTATTCAAGGATTTGCAGCCACTGCCACCGTTCCGCGCATCCCAGAGTTAATCGAGCAGATTGGCGTGAATCTTGTAGTTTGGGGAACCGTCATCGGTTTCTCCGGCCTGGGTGCTCTGTTGCCACTTATGTTCACGAACCGACTAGTTGCCCGATTCGGCACCAGGCCAATCATTCGAATTTCAGCAGTCTTTATTGCGCTGTGCGTTATCGCGGTGCCGTGGTCGACCAACGTCTACGTGTTTTTTGCCATCCAGATCGTTCAGACCATGGCCTTCAGCGCCTACAACATCGGCATCAATTCGGCATCGGTGATGCTGCAGAAGAAGATGAAGCGCACCATTATTGGCAAGATGCACGCAGCCTGGAGCATCGGAGCGGCATCCTCGGCAGCGATTAGCGGCATCCTGGTCAATTTCATCGACTTCATAACCCACATGGCTCTCATCGGCGTCATCTGCCTGATTGCATTTCAGTTTGCGGGTCGTCTGTTGCTGGAACCAGAGGCCGACGGGCATCAAAAAGAAGCTGAGCGGCAGAAAAAAGTCTCTTGGCTCAAAACTCCACCCTATGTTTGGTTGCTAACCGCCGGGCTCTTTGCGGGTGTCTGGCCTGAGGTCGTAATGATCGACTGGAGTGCTCTGTTCAGCAAAGAGGTGATGGGGCTAAGCCCAGCGATGAGCGCTATTCCTTACACGGTTTTCACAGTGGCCATGATCATCGGTCGTTTCTCACTTGACCGTGTCACAAAGAGAGTTCACATCAGCGAT
The DNA here is from genome assembly GCA_041160185.1 of Actinomycetota bacterium. Taxonomy (GTDB): domain Bacteria; phylum Actinomycetota; class Actinomycetes; order Actinomycetales; family Microbacteriaceae; genus Rhodoluna. Next base: position 206 of record JBEAWS010000097.1, on the reverse strand, counting down.
TTGGCAAAGTGGGGTGCGCTCGCCGGCTCTATTCTCATAGCCGCTGGAGTTTGGTTAGGGCCACTCGTTGCGCAAACCGACAAAACTCTCGGCCTGGTTGTTCTCTGCGTTTTCTGGGGCATCGCTGGTTTGGGTGTCGGGCCGCAGGTGCCGAGCTTCTTCACCGCCGGTGGAAACGTCATGGGTATGACTACCGCTCAGGTGCT
>JBEAWS010000061.1:0-4533 GCA_041160185.1 Actinomycetota bacterium | reverse complement strand
CTGGCGGAGAATGGGGGATTCGAACCCCCGAGGGCTTGCACCCAACGCGCTTTCCAAGCGCGCGCCATAGGCCACTAGGCGAATTCTCCTGGGTGTCACCCGAAGGCAACCCCGCAAGTCTAACCGCGGGTTTTGGTGAGTTATCTGGGCGAATAAACTTGTCTCTGGACTCCCCGTGCGGCGTCACCTCGGCTAACTCCCCCAGGGCAGAAATGCAGCAAGGGTAACTGGGCTCTGGCGGGTGTGCGGGGAGTTCTTCAGCACTGTCAGCAGAGAGGGTTAGGCTCAACAAATGGTTACCGCCCTTTATCGCCGCTATCGCCCAGAGGCGTTCGCCGAGCTGATCGGCCAGGCCCAGGTGACCACACCTCTTATGACGGCACTCCGCAACGATCGAGTGAACCACGCCTACCTCTTTTCAGGCCCGCGAGGTTGTGGCAAGACCACTTCGGCACGCATCCTTGCGCGTTGTTTGAACTGCGCTGAGGGGCCAACCGACACCCCTTGTGGCAAGTGCCCGAGTTGCATCGAGCTTTCGCGCGATGGCAGCGGTTCGGTTGACGTTGTCGAAATCGACGCGGCTAGCCACAACGGTGTCGATGATGCCCGTGACCTTCGCGAGCGAGCAGCTTTTGCGCCGGCGCGCGATCGCTACAAAATTTTCATCTTGGATGAAGCGCACATGGTCACCCCGCAGGGTTTCAATGCGCTGCTCAAGATTGTCGAAGAGCCACCTGCTCACGTGAAGTTCATCTTTGCGACAACCGAGCCAGACAAAGTTATTTCGACCATTCGTTCGCGCACGCACCACTATCCGTTCAGGTTGGTGCCGCCAGCGCAGATGCACGAATATCTCGAGTTGATGTGCAAAGAAGAAAAAGTCGAAGTCGAAGCAGGAGTTATTGCGCTCGTGGTTCGCGCTGGCGGCGGTTCTGTGCGTGACTCACTTTCGCTGCTCGACCAACTCATTGCCGGTAGCGATGATGGAAAGGTTAGTTACGACCGCGCAGTGGCACTGCTCGGTTTCACCCACGCAAGTTTGCTAGACACCGTAATCGACGCGTTCTCGGCTAAGAACTCCGCGGCCGTGTTCGCCAGTGTCGACTCGGTGATTCAGACCGGCCAAGACCCGCGCCGGTTCGTTGAAGATTTGCTCGAGCGTCTGCGCGATTTGATTGTGGTCTTGGCCGTTGGCGAAAAAGCCGACTCGGTGCTTCGCGGAGTGCCAAAAGACCAAATCGAGAAACTTACGACCCAGGCCTTTGGGTTCGGCATGGCTTCTCTAACCCACGCTTCTGAGGTTGTCAGTGAGACCCTAAATTCGATGTCTGGCGCAACCAGCCCGAAGCTTCAGCTCGAGCTCATGTGTGCCAAGGTGCTTGTGCCAGCAGCCGGCGACACCGAGGCGGGCAGCCTTGCCAGACTCGACCGGCTAGAGCGCAGGGTCGGCATGTCAGGCTCAGCAACTGCTGCGGCACCAGCTACCGCTCCGGCGCAAGGCACTAGCCCAGCCTCTGCAGCGCCAGCAACAGAACCCGTTGCCATCGCCCAACTCAGCACCGAAGACTTCAAGGCCGCTTGGGCCGAGATTCTCACCAAGGTAAACAAAGCGTCGAAGTCTGCATGGATGTTGGCCTTCGCACTTCAGGTTGTCGACTTTGACGCCGCCGGTGTTGTTCTTACCCTGAAGTTCTCGAGTAAAAGAGATCTCGAAGCGTTCAAGGGTGAGGGCAGCGCGACCGACGTCTTGCGCAAAGCGATCGACGAGGTTCTTGGTGTAACCGTAATGTTCAAGGCTCAGTTCTCTGAGCCGGAAACAGCACCTATCGCAGTGGTCGCAGAAGCCGCCGAAACGGCAGACGAAGATGTTTCGCTGCTCGAAGAAGAAGCTGATGCGGCCGAACCAGCACCTGCACCAGTTGTCGAAAAAGCAAAACCAAAATCGCGCAACTCGAAATTGGTTGATGAAGACTCCCGATATGGCGAGTCTCTGCTGCGAGAGATGCTCGGCGCAGAACCAATCGAAGATAAGAAGAACACTCGCTGATGTATGAAGGTGTCGTTCAAGAACTAATCGATGAGTTGAGTCGCCTGCCAGGCGTGGGGCCGAAGTCTGCGCAAAGAATTGCTTTCTACCTTTTGCAGACTGATGATGACCAGGCAATCAAATTGGCCAACGTCTTACGCGAGGTAAAAGAGCGCGTGCGTTTCTGCGAAGTCTGTGGCAACGTGAGCGAGGAAGACCGCTGCAACATTTGCCGTGATACTCGACGCAACCAAACCATGATTTGTGTCGTCGAGGAAAGCAAAGACGTTCAAGCCATTGAGCGAACTCGAGAATACCGTGGCCTCTATCACGTGCTCGGCGGGGCAATCAGTCCAATCGAAGGCATTGGCCCAGACCAACTGCGAATCAAAGAGCTTCTGACTCGCCTATCTAATGCGCAGGTGGTTGAGGTGATTATCGCCACAGACCCGAACATGGAGGGCGAAGCAACGGCAACCTACATCGCCCGCATGCTGAGCCACCTCGGCATAAACGTCACCAGACTCGCCTCTGGGCTGCCGGTTGGTGGCGATCTCGAGTATGCCGACGAAGTCACGCTGGGGCGTGCCTTTGCAGGTCGCCGTCAGGCCTAGCCGCAGCGCTCGCGCGCAAAGCGATAACCTCGCTTCGCTTGTAGCCAAGCCCCCTTCGCACAAGTAAACTTGGGACTTCCGGCAATGATCGCCGCAAAACCCCTTGTTTACCCCTAGATTTCGGGAGTGTGCGTTGGCCCTAATCGTGCAGAAGTTCGGTGGCTCGTCAGTTGGCGATGCCGCGAAAATCAAGCACGTCGCCAAGCGGGTTATTGAAACTCAGCAGGCCGGCAACCAGGTGGTTGTCGTGGTCTCGGCAATGGGTGACACCACCGACGAACTAATCGATTTGGCGCAATCGGTTTCAGCCAACCCATACTCGGCTGCTCGCGAAATGGACATGCTGCTTACCTCTGGCGAGCGCATCTCGATGGCGCTGCTCGCAATTGCAATCAACGCACAGGGCGCAAACTCACGTTCTTTCACCGGTTCTCAAGCCGGAATCATGACCAGCGCCAAGCACGGCGACGCGCGCATCAGCGAGGTCACGCCGGTACGCATCCAAGAAGCTCTCGACGCCGGAGACATCGCAATCGTGGCCGGCTTTCAAGGTTTCAATAAAGATTCGAAAGACATCACCACGCTAGGCCGCGGTGGTTCAGACACCACTGCGGTAGCGCTCGCCGCTGCGCTCGATGCAGACGTGTGCGAAATCTACTCTGATGTCGACGGGGTGTACACCGCCGATCCGCGAGTGATTCCAAAGGCTCACAAGCTGAACGAAATCGACATCGAGTCGATGCTCGAGCTCGCTGCAGCGGGAGCGAAGATTTTGCACATCCGTGCGGTTGAATACGCGCGTCGTCACAACGTCGATTTGCGCGTGCGTTCAACTTTTAGCAAAGATCCGGGAACCATCGTTTACGCAACCAAACCAGAGGGAAGCAAAATGGAAGAGCCAATTGTTTCAGGCATAGCAACCGATAAGGGCCAGGCAAAGATTACCGTCATCGGTATTCCCGACATTCCTGGCAAGGCCGCCGAGGTCTTTCGCGTTGTTGCCGAGGCCGACTCGAACATCGACATGATCGTGCAGAATAACCCGACCGGTGTTGACGTCACCGACCGCGTTGCCGACATTTCGTTCACCCTGCCGCTTGGCGATCTTGGTCGCGTTGCCGGTGCTCTCGAAGGCGCTAAGGCAAGCCTTGGCTTTCGCGAGCTCGAGCAAGACGCCGACATCGGCAAGCTTTCGGTGGTTGGCGCCGGCATGCGCACCCACTCGGGCGTCTCATCGATCCTTTTCGCTGCGTTGGCTGAGGCCGGCATTAACATCGAGATGATTTCTACCTCTGAGATTCGAATCTCTGTTGTCACCAGCTCCAAGCAACTGGATGACGCCGCTCGTGCGGTGCACACCGCGTTCGGCCTAGATGGCGACCAAGAAGCCACTGTTTACGCTGGAACCGGACGTTAGGGGCATAGCGTGAGCCGCAAGCCAAACCTCGCTCTGGTTGGAGCAACCGGTGCCGTTGGCACCGTAATGATCGACATCATCAACAACCGCGAAAACATCTGGGGTGAAATTCGCCTGATTGCTAGCCCGCGTTCCGCCGGCAAGAAAATCAAAGTTCACGGCGAAGACGTCACCGTGGTTGCGTTGTCGGCCGAGGCCTTCGACGGCATCGACATCGCAATGTTTGATGTGCCAGATGAGGTTTCTGAGATTTGGGCACCGATTGCTGCCGAGCGCGGAGCTGTGGCCATCGATAACTCTGGTGCATTCAGAATGAACGATCATGTGCCGCTAGTTGTGCCAGAGGTTAACCCCGAGCAGGCACAGAACCGACCGCTTGGAATCATCTCGAATCCGAACTGCACAACTCTGACCATGATGGCCGCCATGGGTGTCATGCACAAAAAATGGAACCTCAAAGAACTCGTTGTTTCGAG
>JBEAWS010000116.1:0-3334 GCA_041160185.1 Actinomycetota bacterium | reverse complement strand
AAGGTCACCATGAGGTTCTCTTCGGCGAGCTTCAAGATTGCCGGCACTAGACCGACGGTTGAAATGGTGATTTGTCTGGCCGACATGCCAAGACCGTTTGGCTGATCGGCAACCATTGTGCGAACGGCAGACATCAGGCGGTTGTAGTTTGCCAGCGGCTCACCCATGCCCATGAACACCACGTTGGTAACGCGCTCTGGGTCTTCGCCAGCCTTGCGCTTGCTGCCGAGAAGTTCACCGCGTGAGATTGCTCGGTTTGCCGCAACTATTTGATCGACAATTTCGGCGGCACTCATGTTGCGAGTTAGCCCAGCCTGACCGGTGGCGCAGAATGGGCAGTTCATGCCGCAGCCAGCCTGTGATGAAACGCACAGCGTGATTCTGCCCGGATACCGCATCAACACCGACTCGACTAGGGCGCCGTCGTGCAGCTTCCAGAGAAACTTGATTGTGTCGCCCTTATCGGTCTGCAGGCGGCGAAGTTCGGTAAGCAGCGGCGGCAGCAACTTGGTGACAAGTTCTTCGCGACCGGCAGCAGGCAGGTCGGTCATGTCGGCCGGGTCGCTCGTGTAGTGGGTGAAGTAGTGGGTCGAGATTTGCTTGGCTCTGAACGGCGGCAAACCTAGGGCCTTGACCGCTTCAACTCGCTCGTCAACGCTCATGTCGGCCCAGTGGGTTGCCGGCAGGCTCTTCTTTACGTCGGCAAACTGCAGCAACGGCTTGCCGTCGGCACCGAGTTTTTGCTTCCAACCCTCTGTGGCTGGCTTTATTTGAGGGCGCTCAGACATGCGTGCTCCTCAAGATTTGGCTGGCTAGTGCTTCAAGTTTAGGCGTGGCGCGCTCAATCGTGCGCGTCAATTATCCAGTTGAGTTTCAAATCTAAGAATTTCTGGTCTGAAGAAATCAAGGAAATTTGCTCAGTTGCCGCTTGAGCGAGAATCATGCGATCAAGCGGGTCATGATTAAGCAGTGCCGAAAATCTCGAAACCGCCTGTGCGTGAGAACTTGTAAACGGCAATTCTTCAATTCCGGCCCTAGTCAGAGTCTCAAGAAAGTTGCTTTGAAACTTGAACTTTCCTCTAGCAGATTTGATTCGAAGTTCAGCGATTGAGACAGGAGAGAAAAACAACTTTGGCGAACGTTTCAAAATTTGTCTTGCACGCTTGCTCAATTTTGCAGAGTCAGAACCCATCCAAACGAGCACCTGTGTGTCTAGCAGGTACTTCAATGCTTGGTCTCGAACCCACTAAAGTCAATGTCGTCAATATTCCAATTGGCCCAAATGACTTCATCGAGGGCATCGAACTCTTCGTCGGTGTAGCCAATAATCATGCCCTTGGCAAAACCAAAATCCTCTTTCAGTGCGGGTGATTGTTCATCATCGAGACGAACGAGTTTCAAGATTGGCTTACCAGCACGGGCAATAACGATTTCTGCACCGGCCTCAGCCTCTTCGCATAGTTTTGAGAAGTGGGTTTTTGCCGCATGGATGTTCACCTGTTTTGCCATAATCCAAGACTAATGTCGACTAACTTAGTCGAGTCAAGCGTTCCTAAGAATCTGTGGATAGAAGGACTAACGGCACCTAGTTTGGAATGATCTCGCTCAGCGAGCCCCACCACACCCAGCGATGTGTCGAGTTCCACTTTGGGTCGCAGGTGGTCAGGGTAATCAGTTTGCGGGTGTTATCGACGGGCATGTTCTTTGGGTTCTTGTCGATCACCCAGGTGCCAGATGGTTTGACCATGGTGTCGTATTCGAGCAAATAGACATAAGTTGCATCTGCGGTTTGAACGAAAATCTTGTCTCCGGCTTTGAGCTTTTCGAATTCGGCAAATGGTTCGCCGTTTCCTGCGCGGTGACCCGCAATCGCAAAGTTTCCGAGACCACCCGGCATAGCGGTTCCGGGATAGTGACCAATACCTTTGGCTAGATCTCGCTCTTCGATTCCCTGCACAAGCGGAAAGTCTTCAAGCTTCAGAGCCGGAATTGACACGAGCCCAAACGACTTAGACGCTTCAGGCTCGACGAGAGAAGGCACCAAATTATTGGGCTGACTGAATTCTTTCTTCAGGGCTGTGCGCTCTTGGTCGGCAAGAATGGCCGAAGTCACGTTGGTTCCCCACACTTGATAGGCAAGCACAGCTGCGCCGATTATTCCAAGCGCGATGAGCACATTAGCAACTATGAGAAGAGGCTTTGATTTCTTTAGCGAGTTCTTCTGCGCAACCATAGTCCGATAACAATCAAGAGCGCGGCCAGAGATGCAAGTGGCACGGTGAATTCGTTAACACCGGTGTATGCGAGCTCGCCTTCACCGCGAGCCTTCGGGATGATGACGGTGAGCGTTGACTTAACTTTGTTGCCGGCGGCATCAAAGATGAAGTAACCGAGTGACGCACGACCGAACCAGTTCTTCACCGGGGTGAAAGTTACGTTGCCGGTAGCCGAGTCAACTGCCCAGACACCAACTTTGGTTTCTACAGTGTTGGCGGTCGTGTTGCAGTCTGTCGTGCACAAAACAATGCTGGTTGGAATCAATTCGGCGCCGGCCTTGATGTCGTTAGTGACTGGCGAGAGCGTGATCGGCTTGTTCATTGTGCCGTTCTTGATGTCTGGCTTGGCAACTGGCTTTGGCACCGCGGTCGGGGTTGGAGTCGGCGTAGGCGTTGGCGTCGGGGTTGGAGTCGGAGTTACCGGTGGCGTAACCGGAGCTGGCGGTGGTGGAGGGGTCACGGTTGGCGTGTAGGTAGAGTTCACCGTGCGGTTCAACTGATCGGTGACCTGATAAGCCACAGGCGCTGCGGTTCCCAAGAAGCCGCTGACCGGCATGAAGGTTACGGTGCTTCCGACAACTGTGTAGGTTCCGTCTGCTGTGGTCACCGATGTGGCCGTGCAGGTTGGCGCGGTCTGGTTGGTGCCACATAGCTTCAAAGTTGCCGACACTGCAATCGCTGGGATGCTGTCGTTCGAAAGCACCATCATGGTCTGCAAGGTGTCGAGGTAGTTAGTCGAAGTGTCTGGCGTTGCCGTCGGCGCTGCCGGCGGGGTCACTGTCGGGATCAGCTGCGCCGTTGCGCAAGAACTGTTTGGCGCTGCTGGCAACCAGGTACCGCTAACGACATTGCAAATCAGGTATGTCGGTGGTGCGACCGCAGTGCCGGTGAATCCGGCGACTGGAGTGAAGACAACTGTCGATCCGCTCAAAACGTAGGTGCCGTCTACAGTCGTCACAGATGTCGCTGTGCAAGTCGGGTAGGTCTCGCCAGCTCCACAGAGTTTGAGTGTCGCTGGTGAAAGGCTGACGGTGCCAACTGCGGTATAGCCAACAGGA
>JBEAWS010000103.1:0-2520 GCA_041160185.1 Actinomycetota bacterium | reverse complement strand
ATCTCGCAGCCACTGGCAATCGTGGTCATCGGTGGACTCTTCTCGTCAACCGTCTTGACCCTGGTCATCGTGCCGGTGCTCTACTGGTTGGTTGAGGGTCGCAAAGAGCGCAAGGCTCTTCGCAAGGCGAACCGTGAACCAAAGCCAGAGAAGCCAGCAAAGCCTGGCCGCAAGGCAAAGACCGCGTAACACTCGGTTTAGAATTAGGGAGGTCTCGGATGTCTGAGGCCTCCCTTATTTTTTAGGCGTGATTAACATTTCAGACAACCTCGTATGGATCGACTGCGAAATGACCGGGCTCAACCCTGAGGTCGACTGCCTAGTCGAGATCGCGGTTGTTGTCACCAACTCCGAACTCGAGATTCTCGACGAGGGCATCGACATTGTCATCAAGCCAACGCCCGAGGGGCTTGCCAACATGGGCGAGTTCGTCACCAACATGCACACCGAGAGCGGGCTCATCAACGAGTTTGAGCACGGTCTCGAGTTAGCCGACGCCGAACAGATTGTGCTCGAATACGTGAAGCGTTTCGTTCCCGAGGCCCGCACCGCTCCCCTGGCCGGCAACACCATCGGCACAGATCGAATGTTCATCAACCGCTACATGCCGCAGCTCGATTCGCACCTGCACTACCGAAACATCGACGTTTCGTCGGTCAAAGAGTTGAGTCGCCGCTGGTATCCGCGGGTTTACTTCAACATGCCAAAGAAGGATGGCGGCCACCGTGCGCTTGCAGACATCCTTGAGTCGATCAAAGAACTTCAGTATTACCGCAAGACGGGTTTTCGTTGACCAGCCTGGGCCAACCAGCGAGGTGGCCAAGTCGGCCGCCGACAGCCTAGACCGCGACTAGACCCGAGATAGCCCGCCTGTTAGAATTGGGCGGTTGTCGCGACTTGTTGCGGCGCATGGTGGGTATAGCTCAGATGGTAGAGCACCTGGTTGTGGTCCAGGGGGCCGCGGGTTCAAGTCCCGTTACTCACCCGCGAACGAAAAAGACCCGAAGATTCGGGTCTTTTTTGCATTCGCGCTTGGGCGAGAAACTTGAGCAGACCGCCAATGTACTCAGCAATAAGAAGCACTATTCGGGAGCGGCCGCGCGATTTTGTTTTTCCGAGTCACCTCGCCTCGCGCGCAGATTCATCACAAACCGATGACCGACCCATCCGGCAAAGCCCCAAGTCGTTGCCAACATAGCCATGAGCCCGAGAACCATAAACATGATCTGGTTATCGAGCGGGTTGCCGCCTTCCCAGTCGGTCACAAAAATCGGGTTTCTTAAGACTAGGTAGAGCGCCAACGAACACACGGCTGACAACGCGAAAACTAGATTGACCCAGTTGTCCTTTGTTCGACGACCTGCACGCCAAGAGTTTCGAGAGATAACGTAACCGAGAATTGGCAAGCCGAAAAGCGTCGTAACAGGCCCGAGAAGAATTACCACAATCGGCAGCACCAAGGAAAGAATCAAAACCTTTTTGATGGTTGACAGTGCTTGAAATCGATAAATCAGCTGCATGTGAGCTACTTGTTTGCCATCTCAATCAAGAGCTCACGAACGCGAGCCGCGTCGGCCGAACCGGCCATGGCTTTCATCACGGCACCGATAACCTGACCGGCTGCCTGCATGCGTCCCTCGCGAATAGCAGGAATCACATCTGGCTGGCTGGCCAGTGCTGCTTCGATTGCTGCGATGAGCGCGCCATCGTCAGAGACAACCTCGAGTCCGCGAGCCGAAACGATTTCGGCGGGTGAACCTTCGCCGGCCAAGACGTGACCGAGAACTTCACGAGCCAAGCGGTCATTGATCTTGCCGTCTTCGATTAGCTTGGCAAGCTCGGCAACCTGAGCCGGGGTGATGTTTGGAACGGCACCCTCTTCGCTTTCGTTTGCGATACGAGCGAGTTCACCCATCCACCACTTGCGAGCGGCCTGTGGCTTTGCGCCGGCGGCAACGGTCTCTTCGAGTTGGTCGAGCAGGTCGGCGTTCACAACATCGCGAAACTCTAGCTCGCTAAAGCCCCACTCGGCAGCCAAACGCTTGCGGCGATCTGCTGGCTTCTCTGGCAGCGTTGCACGAAGCGCCTCGATGAGTTCGCGCGATGGCTGAACCGGAACCAGGTCTGGCTCTGGAAAGTAGCGGTAGTCATCGGCGTCGCTCTTCGGGCGGCCAGCACTGGTTGCACCCTTGTCTTCGTGCCAGTGGCGAGTCTCTTGAATTATGGTTCCACCATTCGCGAGGATGTGCGCCTGACGCTGAATCTCATAGCGAACCGCGCGCTCGATTGAGCGAAGCGAGTTGACGTTCTTAGTTTCGGTGCGGGTTCCGAGCTTCTCGGCACCGTGCTTGCGCAGAGACACGTTGGCGTCACAGCGCACGTTTCCGCGCTCCATGCGGGCACGCTAACGCCAAGCCCCTTGACGATTTCACGGATAGAGCGCACGTAAGCCGCAGCCAACTCTGGTGCTTCTGCGCCTGCGCCATAAACCGGCTTGGTCACGATCTCGACCAGTGGAAC
>JBEAWS010000073.1:0-2514 GCA_041160185.1 Actinomycetota bacterium | reverse complement strand
CGCTACAACGCAGCCGTCGAAGACCCAAGCACGCGCGAAGTCACCCAGTGGGAGATCAACGAGTACTTCGCCGATTTCTAAGTGTTAGTTGTTTTTTGAACGATCCTCAACGAGCGTTCCGCCGTTGAAAGTTACACCGACTTCGCGATAGTAGCCGCCGAGAATTTCTTTCACCGGAAGAATCGAATCAAGTTCGTCCCACTGCGAATCGCCAAGCGTTAGTTCTGCATCCCCAACCCAAGCTTGCCCGAGGTCTGCATCGACTCCACCCATGGTGATTAACTGATCCATCGAGTTTCCGGCTCCCGGAACAATCGATGGCATAAAACGCGAGTGCAACATTTTGTGTCCGTTAACAAATCCGTTTGTTTCGCTCGGTTCGCGAAGTGTGACTACCGCGCTGGCAAGACGGTGATCATATGCCGAAAGGCTTGCTCCGATTTTTGCTCCGGCTTCGAGCTTCGGCGTTGCCTTGCCGCGATTAAAAATTCGCGTCACGTGAGCCGAGCCCAACTTCTTCGGGTAGCCCTGAAACCAACCACGAGCGATTGCAAAATCTTTGGTGACCCAAATTGCAACGCAGCGCGAGTAGGTGACGCCCTTGTGCTTGCATCGCACGACCACAAAAGTTTCGAGGTACTGCGAACGGATCGGGTCGAGCAACTCGGCCCCACCTTCGCTGCAGCTTTGCCAGTCTGCCCAGATCAGAGCAACGGCTCCCGGTTGCTCATCGGCCAGTTCGATGTCGGCCGGCAAAATCGCGCGAACATTGGCCGGGTCGGTTAGGTATTCCACGGTCAGCAGGGTTCCCGAGTAGTACCAGGGCATGTTTGGCACCAGGTTGCTCTTGCCAGTCGGGGTCAGTGGGGCAATAAATCCGTGCAATTCACTCATGGATAAAACCCTACTGAATCATTAGTGTCCGAATAATTCGGCATTTGGCCCATTTATAACGATTTAGACAAGGTCACGCCACAGCGGGCCGTCAAGTTGCAAACCGCCCGCTCTTTCGCCAATCTTAGAGAAATCGTTCATACCCGAACGATTTGTTTACTCAATGAGGAGATAGACACTTATGTCAGACACACAGCTCAGAAAGGGTCGACTCGGAATCTTCGGGATCGTCTTCTTCGTCGTAGCAGCATCTGCACCGCTGATCGGAATGACCGGTGCAGTTCCAGTAGCAATGCTTGCCGGTAACGGAGCTGCCGCTCCAGGCGCTTATCTTGCCGTCGGCCTAGTTCTGCTTTTGTTCAGCGTTGGCTACACAGCAATGAGCAGCCGAGTTACAAACACCGGCGCTTTCTTTGCTTACGTTGGACGCGGTCTCGGCACTAACGCGGGTGTGGCATCTGCCTTCGCCTCGATTGTCGCCTACGTAACCATTCAGTTGGCAATCTATGGTTTCTTGGGCGGATTGATGGCGGGTGAAATGGTCGCTAGATTCTCGATTGATTTGCCTTGGTTCGTTTGGGCCGTAATCGCCTGGCTCATTGTTAGCGGTCTTTCACTTCTATCGGTAGACGTCGGCGCAAAGGTGCTCGGTGTTCTAATCGTTCTCGAAGTTCTCGCACTTTTCACGACCGCAATCGTAATTTTGGTTAGCGGCGGGCCAGAGGGCATGAACTTCGGAGCCTCGTTCTCACCTGACCAAATCTTCATCGGCGGTTTTGCCGGTGGCGCTGGAATCGCAATCGCCTTCGCCTTCGCTTCATTCATCGGTTTTGAAGCAACCGCAATCTACGGTGAAGAATCAAACAACCCGAAGCGTATTGTTCCGAGAGCTACCTACTGGGCAATCGGAATCATCACCGGTCTATTCGCTATCACTTCATTCGCCATGGTTACCGGCATGGGTGCAAGCAAGATTTTCGATGAGGTTATTGCTCGTTCGGCTGTCGAGGGTGTTCCGCTGGCAAACCCTGCTGGCGTTCTCTTCTCGCTGACCGATCAGTATGTGGGCTCATGGATGACTCAGTTGATGAGCGTTCTAGTGCTGTCAAGCTTGTTCGCCGGATTGCTTGCGTTCCAAAACGCAACCAGCCGTTACTTCTTCGCGCTGGGTCGCGGTGGAGTGCTACCAACGCGCTTCGGCATGACCAACAAGGCTGGCGCACCTGCGGCCGGAGTTATCTTGACCTCGATTATCGCCCTCGTGGTGATTGTTGGGTTCGCAGCTGCAGGTCTCGATGGCATCGGAAACCTCTTCTTCTGGATGAGTGCCGTAGCTGTTATCGCAATCATCCTTGTGGAGATTCTCGTGTCGCTCGCAGTCGTCGCGTACTTCATGAAGGAAGGCGGCGAGAACGTTTGGCGCTCAAAGGTGGCACCGATTTTGTCTGCCGTTGCGTTGGCTCTCGGTCTCTACCTCTTGATGTCGCGCTTCAACCTGTTAGCAGGAACCGTCACCGAAGGTGTCGACCCGTCGCTACCAGAGAGCGCGTGGCAGTTGAACACCACCGGATGGGTGCTGGTCTTGATGCCGTTTATCGCGGCCCTGATCGGTTACATCTA
>JBEAWS010000045.1:0-4149 GCA_041160185.1 Actinomycetota bacterium | reverse complement strand
GCCGAGATCAGAGCACTGGTAGCCGAGGGAGTCATCGAGGTCACACTTCTCGGCCAGAACGTAAACACCTACGGTGTCGAGTTCGGTGACAAGGGGGCGTTCGCCAAACTGCTTCGCGCCTGCGGCGAGATCGAGGGTCTTGAGCGAGTTAGGTTCACCTCACCGCACCCTGCCGCGTTTACCGATGACGTCATCGAGGCAATGGCCGAGACCCCAAATGTCATGCCCCAGTTGCACATGCCGCTGCAGTCTGGCAGCGATCGCATTCTGAAAGAGATGCGTCGCAGCTATCGAAGCGATAAGTACCTTGGCATCATCGACCGGGTGCGAGAGGCCATGCCGCACGCATCGCTAAGCACCGACATAATTGTCGGGTTTCCAGGCGAAACCGAAGAAGATTTTCAAGAGACCATCCGTGTGGTTGAAGCGGCCAGATTCGCAGTCACCTATACCTTCCAATATTCGAAGCGTCCAGGCACCCCAGCGGCTGACCTGCCAGATCAGATACCGAAGGCCGTGGTGCAGGAGCGCTACGAGCGACTGCTATCCGTGGTGAATCGCCTTGCCCTCGAAGAGAACCAAAAGCAGATTGGCAAGACGGTCGAGGTTCTCGTTGCGAACGATGGCCGCAAAGACGACAGAACACACCGCATTTCCGGGCGTGCGCGCGATTTCCGTCTGGTGCACTTTGAGGTTCCCGCTGGCGAAGAGTTGCCGCGACCCGGAGACCTAGTCACCTGCACAATCACTGAGGCTGCCCCGTATCACCTGATTGCCGACTTGGGCGATGGGTCTAGCTACTCGGTTCGCAAAACTATCGCGGGCGATGCCTGGGATAGGGCAGAAGCTGCATCCTGCGGCGTCGGCGATGCACAAACCGCCAAGTCTAAGATTTCGCTCAGCCTCTCTGTGAAAACCAAACACGAAAATCACTAGCGTGTCGGCAATCAATTTGGTTGCGGTGGTTGGCCCTACCGGTTCCGGAAAATCCGAGTTGGGTTTGCAACTCGCCGAACATCTGATTGCTCGGCAAAGACCTGCGCAGATAGTCAACTGCGACTCGATGCAGTTCTATCGGGGAATGGACATTGGCACCGCAAAGCTGAGCATGGACGAGCGCAGGGGAGTCAAGCATCACATGATTGACACTCTCGACATTCGCGATGAGTCGACGGCGGCTGAGTATCAACAGCAAGTGCGACCGCTAATCGAAGAGCTTCAGGCCAAATCAATCACTCCGATTCTCGTTGGTGGTTCGATGCTTTACATCGCTGCCGCACTGAACACCTTCGAGTTTCCAGAGCGAGATGCCGAGTTGCGTCAACAGTTAGAGGTTGAACTAGAAGCGCTAGGTTCGCACGCAATGCACAGGCGCATAGCCGAACTCGATCCAATTGCCGCTTCTCGTATTGACCCGCTAAACGGCAGACGAGTTGTCAGGGCACTTGAGATTCTGCTGATCACCGGAGAGCCTTTCAGCGCTGCCCTGCCCGACGAAAATGAATCTTGGCAACCAGTGCTCGAGATCGGCCTTAACTCCGATCGCGCGCACCTGGTCGAAAGATTGGCAAAAAGAGTCGAGAAAATGTGGCAGCAGGGATTGGTCGATGAGGCCCAGTCTCTGATCAGCAGCGGCTTGCGCGAGGGCAAGACCTCGTCGATGGCGATTGGTTATCGGCAGGCACTAGCGCAGTTGGATGGCGAACTCTCGCAGCAGGAAGCAATCGACCAAACCGTGCAGCTCACCCAGCGCTATGCCAGACGACAGATGTCGTGGTTCAGACGTGATGAGCGCATCAACTGGTTTGACTACCAGCAGCCTGACCTGTTCGGCGCTGTCACCGAACTTGTGGCGGCCAAGGCCCCGCATTTGATTGGCGAATAGGCTAATACCCATGGTCAACCAAATCGATTTCACCAAGGGGCACGGAACCGGCAACGATTTCGTCTTGGTGCTAGATGCCGATGCAGAGCTGAAGCTCTCGCAAAAGCAGATCGCCAAGATTTGCGACCGCAACTTCGGCGTTGGGGCCGATGGTCTCATCCGTGTGGTTCGAACCAAGAACAGCCCAGAGGTGAGTCATCTCTTGAAAGACGCCCCCGAAGCCGAGTGGTTCATGGATTACTACAACGCCGACGGAACCACTGCCGAAATGTGCGGAAACGGCTCAAGGGTGTTCGCCCGATTCTTGATTGAGAAGAACCTCGTGTCACTCGAAGATTCGCAGGCCCTCTCGATTTCAACGCGCGCCGGAGTGAAAGATCTGCAGCGCAACATGGCGGGCTTCGCCGTCGACATGGGGCGTTGGAAACTCGACGAGTCCGAAGTGTTGGTTAGGGCCAGTCAACTGGATGTGGCAAGGCCGGGACTTTCAATCAGCGTAGGCAACCCTCACGTTGTCGTGGCTCTCGCCGATGCAGAGGAACTCAAAGAACTCAATCTGCATCAAGCGCCGCAACTGCAGCCTCAGCCCGAAGCCGGTGCAAACGTGGAGTTTGTAGTTCCAGATGAACCCATGATCAAAAATGGCGTCGGCTACATTTCGATGCGGGTGTTTGAGCGTGGTGTTGGCGAAACTCTGTCGTGCGGAACCGGCATTTGTGCGGCCGCTCTAGCTACGCGCTACTGGGCCGGAGCGGGAGCTCCGAACACCTGGCAGGTTACCGTTGCCGGTGGAACGCTGGGTGTGCGAATGTTTGCCACCGAAGATGGTGAGCACGTTGGCTTGAGCGGCGCGGCCGTGCTCAGCTTTGAAGGCACAATCGACCTCGACTCGCTCTAGTTAGAGTCGCTCGCAGCGAAGAATTCGAAAGCCTTTGGCGGTGTCGACCCTTTCGCTCGCCAGACTTTCAAAATTTGTCTGCAGCCATTTGAGAAGGGTGTCAGCACCCAAGTCTTTCGAAACCACCAGGTAGGCGTCGCAGCCGACTTCGAGCTTTGGCAACCACTCATTGAGAATCTCGTGCAGCGCCTGTTTGCCAACACGGATGGGCGGGTTCGACCAGATGCCAGAGAATCGAATGTCGTTTGGCACTTCTGCTGGCAAGACCGTGCGAATGTTCGATAGCCCGAGTTTCTCGGCATTCATGCGCGTGAGCTCTAACGCGCGTTCGTTCACATCGACAGCCCAGACGGTTGCCTCAGGGCGGGCAGCTGCAAGACTCAAAGCAATTGGCCCCCAGCCGCAACCAAGGTCAAGCAGGTGTCCTGAATTGGGGGCATTCTCGGAGTGCTCCAGAAGAATTGCCGTTCCCGTATCCATGTGATCGGGGCTGAAGGTAGAGCCGGCTGTGAATAGTTCAACTCGCTCGCCGTTGATTGACGTGAAAATCGTCTTAGTTTTGAACTCACCAACCGGTTGCTCAGAGAAATAGTGTTCGCCCGACATGAACCAAACCCTATCCCAAACTATGGTTGAACTAATGACTGAAAACACTGATTCAAACTCGACAGATCGTGGAGCCGAGGTAATCGACCGCATTCTTCGCAGAGGAGAGCGAGCCGCAGCTCTTGGCGCAGATGACAGTCACGGGCACCAGAATTTCGACGGCGATCAACTTGAACTTGAAGAACGCGCGGCGCTGCGCCGAGTCGCCGGATTGTCGACCGAGCGTGAAGACATCAGCGATGTCGAGTATCGACAGCTGCGACTCGAGAAGGTCATCGTCATCGGCCTATGGGGTCAGCAAACTTTAGCCGAGGCCGAGAATTCGCTGCGCGAGCTCGCCGCTCTAGCCGAAACCGCCGGCGCCGAGGTTCTCGACGGATTGCTTCAGCGCAGAACTCATCCAGACATGGCAACTTACCTAGGCAAGGGGAAGGCTCAGGAGCTCAAACTTTTGGTGCAGCAGGTCGGTGCCGATACCGTGATTGCCGATACCGAGCTAGCGCCGAGCCAGCGACGTGAACTCGAGAATGTTGTCGATGCGAAGGTCATCGATCGCACCGCCGTGATTCTCGACATCTTTGCCCAGCACGCTAAGAGCAGAGAGGGCAAGGCCCAGGTTGAACTGGCTCAGCTCGAGTACCTGCTGCCGAGGCTTAGAGGTTGGGGTGAGTCGATGTCGCGCCAAGCCGGAGGTCAGGCTGCCGGTGGTGTTGGCATGGGCTCCAGAGGTCCAGGTGAGACCAAGATCGAACTCGACCGC
>JBEAWS010000020.1:0-4234 GCA_041160185.1 Actinomycetota bacterium | reverse complement strand
ACTGCTTGGAATCCCAGATGAGTTGTTCGCCGCTCTTGATTTGGTAGAACGAAACCAAAGAACCGGCATCGAATGTGCAAGCCACCTTTGAATTGTTTGTCATGTTGAACCAGAGAAATGGATTTTCACCCGAATCGAATTGCGCTTTCGGAGTTTGTGATGCGTCTCCGATTCCAGCGATTATCTGAACCATGCCTGGCTCACAAGCGGCAACCACGCCTTGGCTGGCTGTTGGTGTTGCTTCGGGCTGGGGTGCCAGACCAGCGAAGAAACTTATGACCGAGCTGACCAAACTCCAGACCAGAAGCAGAGCGACGATTGCCGCTGCGCCAAAAACAATGCGTCGACGACGCAGAATCTCAGGGCTCACTGAGTTTCTCGACCTATTGGGAATGCGACTCGACATTGCTCAAGGCTAACCAGTGGTCTGGCTAGAGCAGCCTAAGCATGCGTGTGTTGCCAAGTGTGTTTTCCTTCACGCGGGCCAGGTCAAGAAATTCGGCAACTCCGACGTCGGTTGATCGAACCATCTCTTGGAAAGTTTCTTCATCGACTGGAACATCGCTGATTGGCTCAAAGCCGTGCTTCGCAAAGAAAGCTGTCTCGAAGGTGAGGCAGAAGACTCGATTTACGCCGATGCTGCCTGCGCGCTCTAGCAATGCGGCAACCAGCAGGTGGCCAATGCCCTGGCCGCGCATGGTGTGATCGACCACTACAGAGCGAACCTCGGCTAAGTCGTGCCACATCACGTGCAAAGCGCCGGCCGCCAAGACTCGATCATTTTCATCGACAACCACCGAGAACTCTTGAATTTTCTCGTATAGACCGACGAGTTCGTGGTGCTGCAAAACCTTGCCCAAAAAAGGCTCGCGAATTGCCTGGATGGCAAGAACGTCTGAGGTTCTGGCCGGGCGCACCCGATAGCTGCTAGTTGGCATTTCTAAATGCTACTAGCCGACACTCGCTCTCGACTGGTGAAAACAAACTCGCCGCCGATGTAGTCGACATCGATGTGCTCGGTGTTGAGCAGTTCTCCGTGAAGAATCTTCTCGCTGAGCTTGTCTTCGATTTCGCGCTGAACGGCTCGACGCAGTGGTCGTGCTCCAAGCGCTGGGTCGAAGCCAATCTCGATTAAGCGATCTTTCGCGGCTGGCGACAGGCTCAAGGTCATGTTGCGATCTTCGAGTCGAACCGCAAGCTTCTTGACGAAGAGATCGACAATCTGAACGAGCTCGTCTTTGCTGAGCTGCGGAAACACGATTGTCTCGTCGACACGGTTCAAGAACTCTGGCTTAAAGCTCTTCTTGAGTTCTTCGTTGACCTTGCCCTTCATGCGTTCGTAGTCACCTGCGCCGTCACCCTCGAGCGCGAAGCCCATCACGCCGCGAGCGATGTCGCGGGTTCCGAGGTTCGTGGTCATGATGATGATGGTGTTCTTGAAGTCAACGACACGACCCTGACCGTCGGTTAGACGACCCTCTTCGAGAATCTGCAACAACGAGTTGAAGATGTCTGGATGAGCCTTTTCGATTTCGTCGAACAAGACAACGCTGAATGGCTTGCGGCGAACCTTCTCGGTTAGCTGGCCACCCTCTTCGAAACCAACGAAGCCCGGAGGTGCACCGAACAAACGAGACACGGTGTGCTTCTCGCTGTATTCAGACATGTCGAGCGAAATCAACGCGCCCTCATCGTCGAATAAGAACTCGGCGAGAGCCTTGGCTAGTTCGGTCTTACCGACACCGGTAGGCCCGGCGAAGATGAACGAACCAGATGGGCGGTTCGGGTCTTTCAAGCCGGCACGCTGACGGCGAATCGACTTAGAAATCGCACGGATGGCATCTTCTTGGCCGATGACTCGCTTGTGCAGTTCGTCTTCCATGAAGATGAGCTTGGCGCTCTCTTCTTCGGTGAGCTTGAATACTGGAATTCCGGTTGCCTGAGCAAGAACCTCGGCAATCAGACCCTCGTCTACAACGCCGCCGATAGCAACATTTCCGGTTCTGAACTGCTTGGCCAACTTGACTCGGTCGGCGTTCATGCGTTTCTCTTCGTCGCGCTTAGATGCCGCAAGCTCGAAGTCTTGGTCTTCGATTGCCTTTTCTTTCTGCTTCTTGACCTCTGAGATTCTCTCTTCGAGTTCGCGAAGTTCAGGAGGCGAAGACAAGAACGATAGGCGCAAGCGAGCGCCGGCCTCGTCGATTAGGTCGATGGCCTTGTCTGGCAAGAAACGATCGGTGATGTATCGGTCTGAGAGGTTGGCGGCTGCAACTAGAGCGCCATCGCTGATTGACACCTTGTGGTGCGCCTCGTAGCGGTCGCGAAGACCCTTCAAAATGTTGATCGTCTGCGGCAGGGTTGGCTCGTTAACCATGACCTGCTGAAAACGACGGGCAAGAGCCGCGTCTTTCTCGAAGTGCTTGCGGTACTCGTCGAGAGTGGTTGCACCCACGGTCTGCAACTCGCCACGGGCAAGCATCGGCTTCAAGATTGAAGCCGCGTCAATCGCACCTTCTGCAGCGCCCGCGCCAACCAGGGTGTGAATCTCATCGATGAACGTGATGATGTCGCCGCGTGAGCGAATCTCTTTGGTTACTTTCTTCAAACGCTCTTCGAAGTCACCGCGGTAACGCGAACCGGCAATCAAAGCACCCATGTCGAGTGTGTAGAGCTGCTTGCCCTTCAAAGTTTCTGGAACGTTGCCATTCACAATCGCCTGTGCAAGGCCTTCGACAACCGCGGTCTTACCGACACCAGGTTCACCAATCAGAACCGGGTTGTTCTTTGATCGACGCGAAAGAATTTGCATGACGCGTTCGATCTCACGCTCGCGACCGATAACCGGGTCGAGCTTTCCGTCGGCAGCAGCCTGAGTTAGGTTGCGACCAAACTGATCGAGAATCTGCGAACCTTTTTGCTTCTCGTGATTCTCTCCGCCAACGTTGACGGTTTCTTTTCCTTGAAAACCTGAAAGCAACTGGATGACCTGCTGGCGCACCTTGTTGGTGTCTGCACCGAGTTTGGTTAGCACCTGTGCTGCAACACCCTCGCCTTCGCGAATCAATCCGAGAAGAAGGTGTTCTGTGCCGATGTATGAGTGGCCGAGTTGCAAAGCTTCGCGAAGTGAAAGCTCGAGAACTTTCTTTGCGCGCGGAGTAAATGGAATGTGACCGGTTGGCGCTTGCTGCCCCTGACCGATGATCTCTTGAACCTGCTCGCGAACCGACTCGAGGTTGATGCCGAGCGCTTCTAGCGACTTGGCGGCTACGCCTTCGCCCTCGTGAATCAGGCCGAGCAGAATGTGCTCGGTGCCGATGTAGTTGTGGTTGAGCAGCTTGGCCTCTTCTTGGGCAAGAACTACTACGCGACGGGCTTTGTCAGTAAATTTTTCGAACATACAAAGATGTTAGGTCGCTACTTGCCCTTAGAACCAGCCTGTTCGCCGTCAGCGTTAGCCAATTTCGCACGCTCTTCGGCCTCGATATCGGCATAGGTTTTGCGCTCGGTGGCGTCGGCCCTAATCAGCGAGCGAAACAACCACCAGACGAAGATGCTCATGCCGACCACCGGAATAGAAGTCCAGGCGGCGTCGCCGATCCATTCGAGCGGGGTCACTTTGCCTACTTAACTAGCGGAAACATTATGGTCTCGCGAATGCCCAGACCGGTGAGGCTCATGAGCAGGCGGTCGATGCCCATGCCCATACCGCCCGAAGGTGGCATTCCGAACTCGAGCGCAGCCAAGAAATCCTCGTCGAGCTTCATGGCCTCAGGGTCGCCAGCGGCGGCCAAGGTGACCTGCTCGACAAAGCGTTCGCGCTGAATGACCGGGTCAACCAGCTCGCTATAGCCAGTGGCCTGCTCATAACCACGGATGTAAAGGTCCCACTTCTCAGCCACTCCAGCCCTGCTGCGGTGATTGCGGGTAAGCGGTGAGGTGTCAACTGGAAAATCAAACACAAAGGTTGGCTTCACGAGGTCGGCCTTCACGAAGTGCTCCCACAGCTCTTCGACATACTTGCCGTGCTGCGGGTGTTCGATTTCGATTTCGACAGACTTCGCCAACTTCTTCAAAACGTCGATTGGTGTTTCTGGAGTGACTTCAACACCGGCCGCGGCCGAGAGAGACTCGAACATTGAGATGCGATCCCAGGTTCCAGAGAGATCGTTCTCGGTGCCGTCATCGAGAGCAACTTTGTGCGAACCGAAGACATCCATGGCTGCGTTTTGAATCA
>JBEAWS010000030.1:0-8374 GCA_041160185.1 Actinomycetota bacterium | reverse complement strand
GTTGCCGGCACCACCAACGGCACACTCACCTGGGTGCCACCAACCAACAATGGTGGCGGTGAGGTCACCGGCTATAGCGTCAGACGCAGCACCAATGGCGGATCGACCTATTCGATTTTGATCTCAAACCTTAAGGCAACCAGCTACGTGGTTGCTCTGCCTCCTAAGGGCGTCACTTATACCTACACGGTTGCTGCCATCAACTCTGGTGGCACAAGCCTTAACGCCACCCCGGTCTCGTATACGAGCCAGACCAGCGCGCCTGGTGCGCCAGCTGCACCTACAGCAACTTGGGCCTCCGACGGATCGCTCGCGGTCTCTTGGCGCGCACCCGTTGACAACGGTGGCTCTGCAATCACCTCATACAAGTTGCAGCGCTTAGTGAACAACACGTTCACTACAGTTCGTGAAGGTCTGTTCTTGCAGGCCAACTTGCTTCGCGAGGCTCCAGGTGTTTCTTACGCTCTCAGAGTCATCGCTGTAAACGCACTCGGAGAAAGCGCAGCGTCGACAACGGCGTCATTCAGTGTTCCGTTTGCTAAATCTTCGGCACCACGCAATCTGGTTGCCGAAACTGCATCGCAAAACGGCCGGGTGAACTTCAGATGGGATGCGCCTGAAAACGCCGGCGGCGCTCTGACTGTTTTCTACCTCATGCAGTATTCGACTAACGGCACTTCATGGATCTCGGCCAACGTGGCGACCGCCACCTCGATGAGCATGGGCATGCCTCCAAAGGGCACCACCTATAGCTATCGAGTTCTGGCGCAAACCTCAGCGGGCAACAGCGACCCTTCGAATGTGGTTAGCGTAACCAGCTCGGTCACCAAGTCGAGCAGCCCATCGTTGCGAACACTGAACTTTGCAACTGACGGTTCAGTTCTTTTCACCTGGTACGCACCGGGCGATAACGGCGGTTCACCAATTACCGGTTACCGAGTTGAGAGCTCGCCAAATGGTCAAACCTTCACCACTTTGACCACAACTGCCGCCAACGTTTTGACGGCAACCACTGCGCGCCCAGCACCGGGAGTGCGAGTGTTCTTCAGAGTCTTTGCTATTACTGCGCTGGGCGAGAGCAACGCCAGCTCGGTCGCAAGTCTGCAGGCGCCGTTCCTGAAGGCTACTGCTCCGCAAAACTTTGCTGCGGTTGACAACGGATCTAGCGTTGCGGTTTCATGGACAGCCCCGACAGACCTCGGCGGCTCAACCAGCGTCACCTACCGAGTGCAGGTTAGCCGCGACAATGGGGCAACCTGGTCGACCACCAACGCGACCAGCGGGTTGAGCACAATTGCGGTTCGACCAAACCGCGGAGCCACCTGGCTCTACCGCGTTTTGGCTAACACCAACTTCGGCTTTGGCGATGCCAGCAACAGCATTTCAATAGCGGTGGCCGCCGGTGCGCCAAGCTCGCCAAGTTGGCAGAGCATCGGTTTTGCTGCAGACGGAAGCATTGTTCTTCGCTGGTTCACGCCGAGCGACAACGGTGGATCGCCAATCACCACTTATGCAATTGAAAAGTCATACAACAACCAAACCTGGACTGCGGTTGCAGCACCGGCCTTTGGTGTAAACACGATTTCGATTCCTCGAGAGAATCCAGGTGTTCGCCTGTCTGTTCGAATTAACGCGACCAGTGCGCTGGGAACATCGCCGTTCTCTTCGGTCACTAGCTTGCAGATGCCTTTCTTGAAAGCTTCTGCACCACAGGGTGTTGCATTCCAAGACATGCAGACCTATGTTCGTTCAAGTTGGCAGGCGCCTAGCAATCTCGGCGGTTCAACCTATTTGATCTATCACATTGACTACAGCCGCGACAACGGAGCAACTTGGTTGCGCATGACCTCGGTTTCATCAACTTCTGCAAACCTAACCAGGCCGACAAAGGGAACTACTTGGCTTTACCGAGTGACCACCTTCACCAGCTTTGGTTTGGGCGACTCGTCGGCATCGTTCAGCATCAGTGCGGCTACAACTATTCCGAGCACTCCTTCGATTCGGTCGTTCACTATGAACCCAGATCAGACCATGACCTTGTTGTTCAACGGCCCTTCAGACAACGGCGGCTTGGCTCTCAGCGGTTACACGGTCGAGCGTTCTGCTAACGGTTCTGTCTGGACCGCGCTAACCACTGTTTCGGCAGCCGGTGGGCCGGTAGTCATCGAGAAGCAAGCGCCAGGCACTCTTGTCTACGTTCGTGTGATTGCCACTAACTCGCTGGGCAACTCGTCGCCGAGTTCTTGGCGTGCACTGCAGACACCATTTGTTCAGGCAAGTGCGGTGCAAAACCTTACGGCAACGCCAGGATCATCGGTAGCACTTCGTTGGCAGGCACCAAGCAACCTCGGCGGATCAACTTCGGTTAGCTACTACCGCCTCGAGTCTTCGGTAGACGGTGTCAACTGGGCAACATTTGCCAATGTGAGCGGCACGAGCTGGAACGTGAGCAACCCGGCCAAGGGAACATCCATGAACTACCGAGTGACCGCCTATACCAACTTCGGTTTCGGCCTTCCGAGCAACGTGGCATCTGCCACTGCGGCCACCACAGCGCCCAGCTCGGTAACCAGCCTTTCGATTGTTCGCAACAGCGCTACTCAGTTCACGGTTACCTTCGGTCGCCCGAGCGATCTGGGTGGTCTGCCTGAGTGGTCATACCGACTCGAGAGAATGCAGGGTAACGCCTATGCTGCAGAGAGCTCTGCGGCCGGTGCGGTGAGCAACACCCTAGCCATCGCGGCGCCAGCGGCAAACGTGACTGTCTTCTATAGATTGATTGCCACCAATGCCAAGGGCGATTCGATTGCGAGCCAGTTCTGGCTACGAGGCTAAAGACCAAAACGAAAAGACCCCGTCTCGCGACGGGGTCTTATTCTTTTGATTGGCTATGCGGCCGCGCCAATAACTACGGCGAAGATTAAATTCAAAATGGTGAGAGCAAGAATCGAAGGCACAACCCACTTCGGAGTGTTCGCTTTCTTGCTGTATGTGTAAGCGATGAAGAAGATGGCTGTGATGCCAGCGCTCTTCAAGCTGATTGTGAGCGCGTTCACTTGCTCGCCGTTAGCTGGCAGCAAACCTGCCATTGCCAAGCCGGTGATTAGTGACAGCCAGGCGCCGTGAAGGATGCTCGGTAAAACCGTTGCGCCAGATTTGAAAAGTTTGGCCTGGCTTAGAGTGCCGGCCATAATCGAGCCAAAGCCCAGAAGGTGAAGTACGAGGGTGATTCTGATGATTAGTTCGAGGTCCATTACTTCATACTAGCCATGAGCACTGCGGCTTCAACGGCTTCGCGACCCTTGTCTTCTTTTGAATCGGGCAAGCCGGCGCGGTCGAGTGCCTGCTGTTCGTCGTTCACCGTGAGCAGACCGAAACCGATTGGAATACCGGTGTCGAGCTGAACTCGAGTTAGGCCATCAGTAGCTGCGCGGCAAACATATTCGAAGTGCGGAGTCTGGCCGTAAATCACGCAGCCGAGGGCAATCACCACGTCGGCACCCTGGTCAATCGCATACTGGGCGGCCAGCGGCAACTCGAAGGCGCCAGGTACGTTCCAGATCTCGTATGTGTCGTTGCCCGCGGCCTTTAGCG
This sequence comes from Actinomycetota bacterium, assembly GCA_041160185.1. Taxonomy (GTDB): domain Bacteria; phylum Actinomycetota; class Actinomycetes; order Actinomycetales; family Microbacteriaceae; genus Rhodoluna. The sequence goes on along the minus strand of JBEAWS010000030.1, from coordinate 4,780 downwards.
CGCGTTCAGCTCCGGCCTGCAGGCCATCCATGACTTGCTTGTGCCAACCGGTTACCAGCACGGCAACCTGAAGGCCGCTGGCGTCGACGTCGAACTTTGGGGCTGCTCCGGCCATTAGTGCTCCTTTGGAATGATGTGACCCATGCGGGCACGCTTGGTTTCCATGTATCCGGCGTTCTCGAGGGCTTGACCAACTAGAACCGCGACATACTCGTTCACCGGAATGCCGGCGCTGTTCAAGAAGCCGCTCTTCGCCGGGTTGTTGGTCATGAGGCGCACGCTGCTGACTCCCATGTCGCGAAGAATCGCAACGGCCGCACCGTATTCGCGGTTCTCGCTCGGCAAGCCGAGAGCGAGGTTGGCGTCGACCGTGTCGTAGCCCTGGTCTTGCAGCGAATAAGCGCGCAACTTGTTGAGCAGACCGATGCCGCGACCTTCTTGACCGCGCAGGTAAATCACAATTCCGCCGTTCGGGTCGTTGGCAATTTGGTCGAGCGCAAAGTCAAGCTGCGGGCCACACTCGCACTTCAGCGAACCAAATGCCTCACCCGTGATGCATTCGCTGTGCATGCGAACCAAAACGTTTTCGCCGCTTGGGTTGCCAGAGATGATTGCAACATGGTCGGCGGTGGTCTTGATGTCGTAGTAGCCGCGAAGGGTGAAGTTTCCATGGATGCTCGGCAGCTTCGCTACCGCGTCGAGGCGAATTCGGTTGTTCGGATTAATTGTGTGGCTGATTTCGTGGGTGGTTAGGTAATCGACGATTTGATCGACGGTGACCACCGGCAGACCCTCGCGAGCACCTACCTCAACCAACTCAGGAAGACGCATCATGCTGCCGTCTTCGCTGACCATCTCGCCGATAACGCCAACCGGGTTCAGGCCCGCCAACTTGAGCAGGTCAACGGTTGCCTCGGTGTGACCGGCACGACCGAGCACTCCGGCCGGGTGAGCGCGCAGCGGCAACATGTGTCCGGGGCGAATCAGCGACTCTGGGTTCGACTTCGGGTCGGCAAGCACGTTTGCGGTGTTGGCGCGCTCTTCGGCGCTAACCCCGGTTGCCTTGCGGTTGCTGGCGTCTACCGAGATTGTGTAGCTGGTGCCGTGCGGGTCTTTGTTGTTGGTGGTCATCAGCGGCAGGTCTAGGTCGTTCGCACGAGACTCTTCCATCGGCACGCAAAGAAATCCGGTGGTGTTCTTCACCATCCAGGCCATCCACTCGGGGCTCACCAGTTCGGCTGAGATGATGGCGTCGCCCTCGTTTTCACGATCTGCCGAGTCTGCGACCAGCACTGGCTTTCCGGCGCGAAGTGCGTCGAGTGCTGAATCGATTGTTGATAGCTGCATTAGTTTTTCCTTGCTTCGAGTAGTCGTTCGATGTGCTTTGCCATGACGTCTGCCTCGACGTTGACCTTCGCACCAACCGGCTTGCTGCCAAGCGTGGTGAGTGCGAGTGTTTCTGGAATCAGGCTCAGCCCGATGTAGTCGTCTCCGACTTCGTTTACGGTCAGTGAAACACCGTCGATGGTGATCGAGCCTTTCAGCACGATGTACTTCATTAGTTCAACCGGGATGCTAACGCGAAGCCACTCCCAGTTGTCGCTCGGTTCACGCGAGATGATGATTCCTACGCCATCGACGTGCCCCTGAACCACGTGGCCACCAAATCTTGTTGCCGCTGTCATTGCGCGTTCGAGGTTCACGGGGTCGCCAACCTTGAGTTCGCTAAGCGAGGTGCGGTCGAGTGTCTCTTTCATCACGTCTGCGGTGAAACTGTTGCCATCAAATTCGACAGCGGTCAAGCAAGTGCCGCTAACCGAAATCGAGTCGCCGCGCTTTACGTCGCTGACCACGGTCGGGCCTTCGAGGGTGAGTCGAACTGCGTCGGCCTGCTGCTCGATGGCCTTTACGCGGCCGAGTTCTTCGATGATTCCGGTGAACATTAGTTCTCGCCTTCTGTTTGACTTGCGCGGTTAGCCGGGCTGGCGGTTATCAGCAGGTCTTCGCCGAGCAACTCGACCTCGTCGAACTGCCAGCGGCTGATGTCGCCAATGGTCTCGATGCCCAGGTCTTTTAGGGCCAGACGGCTGCCGCCGAGCAGGGTAGGGGTCAGATAGATCAGCAGCTGGTCGGCCAAATTCGCACGGATAAACGCGGTCGCAAGCTCGGCCCCGCCCTCAACCCACAGGTGCCGATGCCCAAGGCGGTAGAGGTCTCGGGTTACCTGGAGTAGGTCGTGGGTCTCAAAGCGCAGGGCGTCAGCGGTGTTGCTGAAGACGCGCTTGCCGCCGTCGAGGTTGCGCATGCCGATGATGACGCGCAGCGGCTGGTGCTCGTAGAGAGTTCCATCGGGGGTGCGAGCGGTAAGTTCTGGGTCATCCACGACAACTGTGTTGGTGCCAACTGCAATCGCATCGATTTTTGAGCGACGCATGTGCACGTCGAAGCGCGCTTCTTCGCCGCTGATCCATTTCGATGTTCCGTCGTTGGCTGCGGTGCGACCATCCAAGGTTGACGCCCACTTCACGGTTACAAAAACTCTTTGCAGTTCGGTCGACTTGCGCCAGATGCGAATAAGTTCGTTGGCTTCTTCTTCGAGAATTCCCTCGATGACCTCAACGCCTGCGGTCGCGAGTTTCTCAGCTCCTCCGCCAGAAACCGCACCTGGGTCGGTGGCCGCAAAAACCACGCGGTCGACACCAGCGGCGATGAGTGCATCTGCGCAGGGGCCGGTCTTGCCGGTGTGGTTGCACGGTTCAAGAGTTACTACCGCGGTGTAACCGGCCGGCAGCCTTTCGTCTTGGCCGAGTGAAAGTTTTTCGCGCAGGTTGCGCAACGCCATAACTTCTGCGTGGTCGGTGCCGGCACCCTCGTGCCATCCCTCTGCGGCGATTGTTCCGCTCGGGTCTAGCAGCACCGCGCCAACCTGAGGGTTGCCGCCGAACTCTGGGCCGCGTGTGGCTAGCTCAAGGGCTGCGCTCATCGCGGTTTCAAACTGGTTCATGCGCCATCCGTGTTCTGCATTGTTGCGTTTGCGAACTTCGGGGCGTGCGGCAGAAAGCCAGGCGCTTTCGCGTTCGAGCTCAGACGAGCGAACGCGCAGCAACCCTGTTCTTCTCCCATCCGGACTTTAACCGTCGGCTCTGGAATTTCACCAAATCAACCGCCGAGTCTCGCCAGAACCTGGGTTCTTGAGTCAACTCGTCGGGTCGCGGGCTATACCGCCGGCTCAGATTTTCACTGACCCCGAAGAACTTTGTTACGGGTCAATCTTCGCACTAACCGGCTGGCATTGCCACAGGCTAGGCCCGCGGAGCCATGAATCCGACGGCTTCGTAGACCGCTTTTAGCGTCTTTTCGGCCTGAGCGCTGGCTCGTTCGGCACCAACGGCAAGCAGGCGATCGAGTTCGCCCGGGTCTGAGAGCAGATCTTCGGCGCGACCACGGATCGGGTCGAGGTGCGCAACCACAACATCGGCCAGCTCACCCTTGAGTGCGCCGTAGCCGGCGCCGGCAAAGCGGTCTTCGAGTGAGCGAATGCTCTCGCCAGTTACGGCCGAGTAGATGCCGAGCAGATTACTTACGCCAGGCTTTGCTTCGCGGTCGAAACGAATCTCGCCGTCGGTGTCGGTCACCGCGGTCTTGAACTTTTTGGTGATGGTGTCGCTGTCATCCATGATGTTGACAAGGCCCTTAGGGTCGCCCGACTTCGACATCTTTGCGGTTGGGTTCTGCAGGTCAAAAATCTTTGCCGTCTCTTTGAGAATCACGGCCTCGGGAATTGTGAAGGTCTCGCCAAAACGCGCGTTGAAACGAATCGCCAGATCGCGGGTTAGCTCGATGTGCTGACGCTGGTCTTCACCAACCGGCACCGCCTTTGGCTGGTAAAGCAAAATGTCGGCGGCCTGCAAAATCGGATAGGTGTAGAGACCAACCGACGCTGAGTCGGCTCCGGTTTTTTGCGACTTGTCTTTGAACTGGGTCATGCGCCCGGCTTCACCCATTCCGGTTATGCACTGAAGCACCCAGGCCAACTGCGCGTGAGCCGGCACGTGCGACTGCACAAAAAGCGATGCCTTGTCGCTGTCGATTCCGGCGGCAAGATATTGCGCTGCCGTGCGTCGGGTGTTTGCGCGCAGCTCATCGGGATCTTGCGGAACCGTGATTGCGTGCAGGTCGACGATGCAATAGAACGCGTTGTATTCGTCTTGCAACTTAGCCCAGTTGACCAGCGCTCCGAGGTAGTTGCCAAGGTGAAGCGAGCCGGCTGACGGCTGCATTCCGCTGAGAAGGTTGGGCTTGTTGTTCATCGCTCAAGTCTAAATGTCGTAGGTCACGGCAACGGGGGCGTGGTCGCTCCAGCGTTCTGCATAGCTAGGTGCTCTGTGCACCTTGTATTCACTGGCCACGGATGCAAGCTTCGGGGTTGCCAGGTGGTAATCGATTCGCCAGCCGGTGTTGGTGTCGAAAGCCTGACCGCGGTTCGACCACCAGGTGTAAGGGCCATCAACCCCCGGATGTGCCGCGCGGCCAATGTCTACCCAGCCCTGTTTGTTCATCAGGGTATCGAAATAGGCGCGCTCTTCGGGCAAGAAACCGGCGTTTTTCAGGTTGCCCTTCCAGTTCTTGATGTCGAGTTCGGTGTGGCCGACGTTGAGATCGCCCAGCACGAGAGCGAGCCCGCCCTCATCGGCAATCTGCTTCATGCGCTTTTGCATGGCCTCGAGAAACTTGTATTTCTCATCTTGCTTCGGTGTGCCAACCTCGCCCGAGTGAACGT
>JBEAWS010000098.1:0-11785 GCA_041160185.1 Actinomycetota bacterium | reverse complement strand
ACGAGTGCCACAAAGACGGCGACACCCTCGGGGGTGTTACCGAGACCCTCGTCTACGGCACTCCGCCAGGTCTAGGTTCATTTGTTCACTGGGATAGGCGTCTCGATTCCCAACTAGCCGGCGCCCTCATGGGCATCCAGGCAATTAAGGGTGTTGAGTTTGGCGATGGTTTCGAAACGGCAAAGCGAAGGGGCTCTGCCGCTCACGACGAGATCGTTCGAGAAGACGGAGTTGCAAAGCGCCTGACCGATCGAGCCGGGGGTATCGAAGGTGGCATGTCGACAGGGGGAGTCATCCGTGTGCGCATCGCGATGAAACCCATCAGCACAGTGCCTAAAGCTCTGCAAACCATCGACATATCAACCGGTGAGGCAACCAAGGCACAGCATCAGCGTTCAGACGTCTGTGCCGTGCCAGCAGCCGGTGTTGTCGCCGAGGCGATGGTCGCCCTAGTTGTGGCGAATTCGGTGCTCGAGAAATTCGGCGGCGACTCGCTTGCTGAGACCAAGCGCAACATGGAGTCTTACCTTGAGAACATTCCTGCGGAGTTGCGCTCAGAGCGCTTGAGTTAGTTTGATGCAAAGCGATGTCATAGTGCTGGTCGGGCCGATGGGCGTTGGCAAGACCACGGTAGGCAAGAGACTGGCGAGCACACTAAACATAGATTTCAGAGACACGGATCGCATCTTCGTTGATAGGCACGGACCAATTGCGGACTTCTTTGAGCAAAAGGGCGAAGCTGAATTCCGCACGCTAGAGGAGTCAATCGTTGCCGAGGCAATCACGATTCCGGGAGTGGTTGCAACGGGCGGTGGCGCAGTTCTGAGCGACGAAACTCGAATGAAGCTGAAGAGCGCAACAGTTGTTTACCTGATGACCGATGGAACCCACATGGCTAATCGATTGAGCCAGAGCAAGCGTCCGTTGATTCGCAACGGGCTCTCTGACTGGAAACAGATTTATGACCAGCGACGTCCGATTTATGAAAAGGTTGCAGACATAACTGTTGATTGCTCAGGACAGGCAATTCGAGAGACAGTTTCAGCAATCGTGAAAGCGCTTAATAACCATGAGTGAAGTTACGCGAATTAGCGTTGGCGGAGACCACAATTACGACGTGATTGTGGGCCGCTCGCTACTCAACCAGGTTGTCAGCACCATTTCTGAGAAATCGAAAAAAGTTCTCATCATTCACCCGGTTGCGCTCTCGACTAGCGCAGAGGCGCTTCGAGAGACTCTTAATGATGCAGGCTTTGAGGCGATTCTCGCCGGAGTTCCAGACACCGAAGAAGCGAAACGCATCGAAGTTGCCGCCTTCTGCTGGCAGATTTTAGGCAAATCAGATTTCACTCGAACCGACACAGTTATCGGGTTCGGCGGAGGGTCGACGACAGATTTGGCTGGTTTTGTCGCTGCCACGTGGTTGCGGGGGGTCGATGTAATTCACATTCCTACAACTGTGCTCGCGATGGTCGACGCGGCGATCGGCGGCAAGACCGCGGTGAATACTGCGGAGGGCAAGAATCTGGTTGGAGTCTTCCACTCGCCGCGAGCTGTAATCGTTGATCTCGATACTCTTCAGACTTTGCCGCGCAATGAAGTGCTCGCCGGTTTTGGCGAGATTGCCAAGTATGGTTTCATCGCTGATGAACGAATACTCGAAATTCTAGAAGCGGACATCGCCCTAGCAACTGACACCAGCAGCGCGGAGTTTGGCGAACTTGTTTCTCGAAGCATCGCGATTAAGGCCAGAGTCGTTGGCGCTGACTTTCGAGAGAGCGGTCTCAGAGAGATTCTCAACTACGGACACACCCTTGGTCACGCCATCGAGCACAACGAACGATACCAATGGCGTCACGGCGCCGCAATCTCTGTCGGAATGGTGTTCGTGGCAGAGTTGGCGCGGATAGCCGGCCGACTCGGAGACTCAGCTGTCGAAAGACATCGTTCGATCCTCACCTCAATCGGTCTTCCAGTGAGTTATCCGGCCAAAGACTTCAACACGCTTTTGGCAACCATGCAGCGCGATAAGAAGTCACGCGCGGGCGTGCTTAGGTTCGTGGTGCTTGACGACATTGCCAAGCCCACGATTATGACCGCCCCAACACCGGAGATGTTGCACGCTGCCTACCAAGAGATTTCGGGATAGTTTAGAGACATGAAGAACGTGCTGGTGCTAAACGGACCCAATCTCTCACAGCTCGGAGCTCGTGAGCCCGAGGTTTACGGCGATCGAAACTGGTCACAACTCGTAGAAATGATCGAGGCTGAAGCGCAGTCTCTTTCGCTAGAGGTCGACATTCGGCAAACCGATTCAGAAGCCCAATTGATTTCGTGGCTTCACGAGGCTGTTTCAGCCAGCGCAGATGTCGTAATCAACCCTGCGGCCTTCACTCACTATTCATATGCCGTTCGCGACGCCTGCGCCATGGTGACCAGTGCCAAGCTTCGACTCATCGAGGTGCACATCAGTAACCCGCACGCACGCGAGGCCTTCAGACACAACAGTGTGATTTCAGGAGTGGCGACCGGTGTAATTGCCGGTTTTGGCTTCGATTCCTACAGGCTAGCCCTGAGGCAACTTGCCAACTAGCGCCATCACAGAGGTTTTTCGGGCTTTGCCTTAGAATTGCCGAGGCAAAACCACAGAAAGCGAACGGACATAACCATGGCAACTTCAAACGACCTGAAAAACGGAATGGTTCTCAACATCGAGAATCAGCTATGGGCCGTCATTGACTTTCAGCACGTGAAGCCGGGCAAGGGCCCAGCGTTTGTTCGAAGCAAACTTAAAAACGTACTCAGCGGCAAGGTAGTAGACAAAACTTTCAACGCTGGCGTCAAGGTCGAGACAGCCAACGTCGACAAGCGCAACATGACTTACCTTTACAAAGATGGCAGTGGCTTCGTATTCATGGATGTCGACACCTACGAGCAGTTCACGGTTTCTGAGCCAACCGTCGGTGAGGCTGCGGGTTACCTGCTAGAGAACCAAGCCGCGGTTGTAGCTCTCCACGAGGGCAACCCAATCTATGTTGAGTTGCCCGCATCGGTGATTCTTGAAATCACCTACACGGAGCCGGGTCTTCAAGGAGATAGATCAACCGGAGGAAACAAGCCGGCAACTCTAGAAACCGGCTTGGAGATTCAGGTTCCGCTCTTCGTCGAGCAGGGCACCAAAGTAAAGGTAGACACTCGCACTGGCGACTACCTTGGTCGCGTAAACGACTAATCGGTGAGCGCAAGAACTAAGGCTAGAAAAAGGGCGGTAGACGCACTTTTCGCGGCAGACCTGCGTGAGGTCGGTGCCGGCCAAATGCTTGAAGAAACCGAGCGTCTGAGTGAGCAACGAGACGAACAAGTTGAGATCTTTGCCTACGCAAAGCTCTGTGTCGATGGGGTAACCGCACACGGAGCAGATATTGACGACCTGCTGGAGACTTATGCCCAGGGCTGGACGATTGCCAGAATGCCAGCGCTCGATCGTGCCATCCTGCGTCTCGGCGTCTGGGAAATCCTTTACAACGACGATATTCCTGATGCCGTTGCAGTAGATGAGGCCGTTGAAATAGCCAAGGAGTTCTCAACAGACGATTCACCCGGCTTCGTAAACGGACTGCTTTCGAAGATCGTTTCGACAAAGCAGGCCAAGTAGCCTATTATTTAGAGAGCATCATCCTTTAACAGCGCACTGTGAGGCGCAGAAGGAGGTGGGCGTGAGTTCACGCACCGTCTTGAGTAGCGACGACATCGGTCGAGCGATAACCCGCATTGCGCATGAGATCCTCGAGTCAAACCACGGAACAGACGATCTCGTAATCCTTGGAATTCCCACTCGCGGAGTCTTGCTAGCCGAGCGCATAGCCGAAATAATCAGACGCAATGGCGCGGCAATGCCCGCCGACTTTCTCGGACGAATCGACATCACCCTGCATCGCGACGATCTCTCGCAGAATGCTGTTCGCGAAATCACGCCAACGGTAATCCCCGCCGGTGGATTAGACGACAAGGTAGTTGTCATAGTTGACGACGTTCTATTTACCGGTCGAACCGTCAGAGCTGCTCTCGATGCTATAAATGCGATTGGAAGGCCTCGTGCCGTAAGACTTGCGGTTCTGGTCGACCGCGGTCACCGTCAGCTGCCAATTCGAGCCGACTTCGTTGGAAAGAACCTGCCAACTTCGAAAGATGAAAGAGTTTTTGTGCACCTAGCGCCTGTCGATTCGAATGATTCGGTGGTGATCGAACAGTGAAACACCTACTCAGCACCGCACAGATGACTCGTGATGAGGCGATAGAGCTCCTCGACCTTTCGGATGAGATGGCCGAGGTAAATTCTCGAGAGAACAAGAAGTTGCCAACGCTTCGCGGCAAGACCGTAATCAATCTCTTCTATGAAGATTCAACCCGCACCAAAACATCATTCGAGTTAGCTGCCAAGCGCCTATCGGCTGACCTGGTCAACTTCTCTGCGAAGGGTTCGAGCGTTTCAAAAGGCGAGAGCCTTAAAGACACCGCGTTGACTCTAGCCGCCGGGGGAGCAGACGCATTCGTGATAAGACACTCGGCGTCAGGCGCAGCTCACACGCTGGCTCACTCCGGCTGGACCGACATCCCGGTTATCAACGCCGGCGATGGAACCCACGAGCACCCGACACAGGGATTACTAGACGCAATGACCATTCGCCGCCGTTTGCACAAACAGCACTCTCGCGCAAAAGACCTGTCAGGGGTATCCGTAGCCATCGTCGGCGACATATTGCACTCGAGAGTGGCACGATCTAACATCCACCTGCTCAAGACGCTGGGTGCAAACGTGACCGTGGTAGCACCGCCAACACTTATGCCGAACACAAACGCTCTGGGCGTTGAGGCGTCATACAGCTTTGATGACACTCTAGCCAGCAAACCCGATGTGGTCATGATGCTCAGAATTCAAATGGAGCGCATGCGTGGAGTCTTTTTTCCGAGCGAAATTGAATACTCGCAAACCTGGGGATTGACCGCGACTAGATTCCGAGCGCTAGACCCGAAGACGCTAATCATGCACCCCGGCCCAATGAATCGCGGACTCGAGATATGCAGCGAAGCCGCCGACAGCGAGCAGTCAACAATTGTCGAGCAGGTTGCCAATGGAATCTCGGTGCGAATGGCTGTTCTTTTCAAGTTGATGTCATCGGAGAGGTATTCAAATGTCTAGTTTCGTACTCAAGAATGTCATTCTGCCGAATAACCAGGTCACGGATGTGCTCGTCGATGGCTCGAAGATCGCTGGAGTAGCTCCAGGTTTGACGGCTTCGGAGTCAATCGATTGCACCGGCTTGCGCATCCTTCCTGGTTTTGTTGACCTGCACACACACCTGCGTGAACCCGGCTTTGAGCAGAGCGAGACTGTGCTAACCGGCACCCAATCGGCGGCGCTCGGTGGTTTCACCGCAGTGCATGCCATGGCAAACACTTCACCCGTGGCCGACAACTTGGCTGTAGTTGAATTAGTTCGCAATCTCGGCATCCGAGCCGGCTACTGCGATGTCTTTCCGGTCGGTGCGGTCACCAAGGGGCTTGCCGGAGCTCAACTTGCCGACCTGGCATCCATGGCAAATTCGCAGGCCGCAGTGAGAGTGTTTAGCGACGACGGCAAATGCGTTAGCGATGCCCTTGTCATGCGTAGCGCGCTCGAATACACAAAGGCCTTCGGTGGAGTAATCGCTCAGCATGCCCAGGAGCCAACTCTCACAGTCGACGCGCAAATGAACGAAGGTGCCATCAGCGCGACGCTCGGTCTCAAGGGCTGGCCTGCAATGGCCGAAGAGTCGATAATCGCAAGGGATGTCTTGCTAGCTGAACACACCGGAGGGCGGCTGCACATTTGCCACCTATCGACAGCAGGCTCTGTCGAGGTTGTTCGCTGGGCAAAGTCAAGGGGAGTAAACGTTACGGCCGAAGTAACTCCACACCATCTTCTGCTGACCGAGGATTTGCTCGAAGGCTACGACACCCGATACAAGGTGAACCCACCTTTGCGCAAACAATCTGATGTTTTGGCACTTAGGAAAGCCCTGGTAGATGGAACCATCGACATCATCGCAACCGACCACGCACCGCACTCGGCCGAGCTGAAAGACTGCGAGTGGTCTAGCGCGGCATTTGGCATGGTCGGCCTCGAGACGGCAGCCTCGATAGCACAGCTAGTTCTGATCGATTCGGGTCAATCAAACTGGCAACGCATGGCCGAGGTTCTTTCGCACAAACCAGCCGAAATTGCTCTCGATCCAAATCAGGGGGAGCCGATAGTGGTTGGCAGCACCGCAAACTTGGTTCTGATTGATGCCGGTGCAGAAAGAGACATAGCTTCGACTAGCGCGAGCAAGAGTCAAAACAATCCCTTCGAAGGATTGAAACTGCCAGGAGGAGTCGTGCACACGATTTATCGAGGGCTGTTTACCGTAAAGGACTCAACGCTGCAGAGGATGGAACAATAATGAGCCAACGAGACATAGTAGCCATACTCAGTCTGATACTGTTTCTCGCTCTAGTTGGCTTGGCAATTTCGGCAATTCGTAGACGCTCAGCTAAGCAGTCTTCGTTGGGCAGCCTAGCTCCACTAGATTCGCTCAAGGGAGCCAAAGTTGTCACTGCGGGTGCAAAATATGTCTCTACCGTCTTCTCTGAGCGACCACTCGACAGGGTTGTTGCGCTTGGTCTTATGCACCGAGGAAACGCAACCCTAAGTGTCTTAACCGATGGACTACAGATAGAGCGCGATGGTGAGGCATCCTTCGCAATTGACGCTCGCGACATAGTCAAAGTCGAGCGTGCATCTGCATCAATTGACCGGGGAGTCGAACGATCGGGTTTGCTCGCTATTTCATGGATGCTTGCCGAGACTGCCGTGACTACTAACTTGCGGATTGACGCTTCTGATGACTCGCATCAGCTTTTTGACCAACTCGCCAAATTTGAGAGACAAGAGGAAAACCGATGAGCGCAGCAATCCTGGTTCTGGAAGACGGGCGCACATTCAGCGGAAGGGCCTACGGTAAGCCTGGAACGACGTTGGGTGAGCTCGTTTTCGCAACCGGCATGACTGGATACCAAGAAACGCTTACTGACCCGTCTTATGCCGGCCAGATTGTGGTTCAGACTGCACCCCACATCGGAAACACAGGTGTTAACTCTGAAGATGAAGAGTCAAACCGCATCTGGGTAGCAGGTTACGTGCTGCGCGATCCCTCTCGAATGGTCAGCAATTTCAGAGCCGAGAACTCGCTTGATGAAGAACTGGTGAAGCACTCAATTGTCGGAATATCCGGTCTCGACACCCGTGCGCTAACCCGCCACCTCAGAAGTGCAGGCGCGATGCGAGCTGGAATATTTAGCGGCGAAGATGCAGGCAAGCCAGAAGATGAATTGCTCGAGGTTGTTCGCAGTGCAAAGAAGATGCAGGGGCAATCGCTGAGCGAGGTCGTGAGCACTTCGCACTCTTATCTAGAGCAACCGAAGGGTCAGAGCGTGGCGAGGGTTGCGATTGTAGACCTAGGAATCAAACGCTCCACCATTGAGCACATGCTTGCTAGAAACCTAACCGTTGAGGTTTACCCGGCCGACGTGACGGCTGATGTGCTTTTGTCAAACAACCCCGATGCGGTCTTCTATTCAAACGGCCCTGGAGACCCAGAAGCGGCAAGTGCACAGGTTGCTGTACTGCGCGAGGTTCTAGACAGGCGAATTCCATTCTTTGGAATCTGCTTTGGCAACCAGCTGCTCGGTCGCGCACTTGGTTTCGATACCTTCAAGTTGCCTTTTGGTCACCGTGGCATCAATCAACCAGTCATGGATCGCACGACCGGCAAAGTCGAAGTAACTGCGCACAATCACGGATTTGCCGTCAAGACCGAGGGTCTTGACAACTTGCAGAGCGCTAACGGCTACGGCGCGGTTCGCGTTTCACACATCTCGCTAAACGATGACTGTGTCGAAGGACTCGAGTGCCTAGACATCCCTGCCTTCTCGGTTCAGTATCACCCCGAAGCTGCGGCTGGTCCGCACGACAGCAACTACCTATTCGATCGTCTCGTGAATCTAATCAGCGAAAACAAGAAGGCCAAGTAATGCCAAAACGCGCAGACATAAAGAGTGTTCTAGTAATCGGCTCTGGCCCGATTGTCATCGGGCAAGCGTGTGAGTTTGATTACTCTGGCACACAGGCCTGTCGCGTGCTGCAAGAAGAAGGCATCCGTGTCATTCTGATCAACTCGAATCCGGCCACAATCATGACCGACCCCGATTTTGCAGACGCTACTTACATCGAGCCAATTACCCCCGAGGTGATTGAGTCGATAATCATCAAGGAGCGTCCAGACGCGATTTTGCCCACTTTGGGTGGGCAAACAGCTCTCAACGCAGCCATGGCGCTAGATGAAATGGGAATCCTGGAGAAATACGGTGTCGAGCTCATTGGCGCCAAAATTGACGCAATCAAGAAGGGCGAGGACCGCCAGATCTTCAAGCAGCTCGTGTTGGATGCCGGAGCAGACGTTGCAAAATCGGTTATTACACGCAACATCGAAGAAGTTCTGGCCGGGGCAGAGATTCTCGGCTACCCACTAGTCGTGCGCCCGTCGTTCACCATGGGCGGATTGGGTTCTGGATTCGCCTACAACGAGAGCGATCTAATCAGAATCGCTTCGGCAGGTTTGCAGGCGAGTCCGACAACCGAAGTGCTGCTTGAAGAATCGATACTCGGTTGGAAAGAGTATGAACTCGAGCTCATGCGAGATAAGAACGATAACTGCGTTGTCGTCTGTTCAATCGAGAACGTCGATCCGGTTGGTGTTCACACAGGCGATTCAATCACCGTCGCTCCTGCGCTAACTCTCACAGATCGCGAATACCAGAATCTTCGAGACATCGGAATTCAGATCATTCGCGATGTCGGAGTAGACACCGGTGGTTGCAACATCCAGTTTGCAGTTGACCCGGCTGATGGTCGCGTCATCGTCATCGAAATGAACCCTAGGGTTTCTAGATCCTCGGCGCTCGCTTCAAAGGCCACCGGATTTCCGATTGCGAAGATCGCAGCCAAGCTCGCCATCGGCTATACGCTCGACGAGATTCCGAACGACATCACCAAGGTAACGCCAGCTAGTTTTGAGCCGACTCTCGACTATGTCGTTGTGAAGGTTCCAAGATTTGCCTTCGAGAAGTTTCCTGCAGCCGACGCAACCTTGACCACCACCATGAAGTCGGTTGGCGAGGCAATGGCTCTCGGCAGAAATTACAGCCAAGCGCTTCAGAAAGCTCTGCGCAGCCTCGAGCGAAGAGGATCGTCGTTTCACTGGACAGGTGAGACTGGCGACAAGGCTGCCTTGCTCGAGTTGATTAAGGTGCCCACGGATGGCCGCATAGTTTCAGTTCAGCAGGCGCTGAGAGCTGGCGCAACGAGTGAGCAGGTCTTCGAGTCCACAAAAATCGATCCGTGGTTCATCGATCAGATCGTCTTGATTAACGAGGTCGCCGAACACATCGCAAAGGCCGAAGCGCTAGATGCCGATGAGATAAAGCTGGCCAAGGAACACGGTTTCAGCGATATTCAGATTGCTCAGCTGCGTGGAGTCACTGAGGCTGAGGTGCGTGAGTTGCGGCATGCCCTTGGGCTGCGACCGGTTTACAAGACTGTCGACACCTGCGCTGGCGAGTTTCCGGCTGAAACGCCTTACTACTACAGCACCTACGAGCAAGAGACCGAGGTATCGCCATCGGGTAGACGCAAAGTCGTGATTCTTGGCTCGGGTCCGAATCGCATTGGCCAGGGCGTTGAGTTTGATTATTCATGCGTCCACGCCTCTTTCGCGCTCCGCGATGCGGGCTACGAGACGATCATGATCAACTGCAATCCAGAGACCGTTTCGACCGACTATGACACGAGCGACCGCTTGTACTTCGAACCACTAACTCTCGAAGATGTGCTCGAGGTGATCCATGCCGAGCAGCAGAGCGGTGAACTGGTCGGAGTTATTGTTCAGCTGGGTGGCCAAACGGCACTCGGGTTAGCCAAGGGGCTCAAAGAAGCAGGCGTGCCCATTCTCGGCACCACGCCAGAGGCAATTGACCTCGCAGAGGAGCGCGGTCTGTTTCAGCAGATTCTCGATGGTGCCTCGCTGCTCGCTCCGGCGAATGGCACGGCAGTGAACCTCGAGCAAGCCGAAGTCATCGCCGCTCGAATCGGTTATCCGGTACTTGTTCGGCCTTCATACGTTCTGGGTGGCCGGGGAATGGAAATCGTCTATGACCAGAGGGCTTTGGTCGACTACTTCGATCGAATTTCCGATCAGGGGATAGTTGGACCGACACATCCGCTACTGGTTGATCGCTTTCTTGATGATGCAATCGAGATCGACATTGACGCGCTGTATGACGGCGAGCAACTCTACGTCGGCGGAGTCATGGAGCACATCGAAGAGGCTGGTATTCACTCGGGTGACTCGAGCTGCACACTTCCGCCGGTAACCATGAGCGAGGCGCAGATTTCGCGAGTGCGCGATGCAACTCTCGCAATTGCCAAGGGTATTGAAGTCAGAGGCTTGCTCAACGTTCAGTTTGCCTTGGCAAGCGATGTGCTTTACGTGCTCGAGGCAAACCCGAGAGCATCGAGAACTGTTCCCTTCGTCTCGAAAGCGCTCGGCATAACGCTGGCAAAAGCCGCGGCACGAGTAATGGTTGGCGAAAGCATCGCCGCACTAATCGCCGACGGTGCACTTCCGGCACGCGACGGAACCTACATACCAGCGGGATCTGCGATCTCTGTCAAAGAAGCAGTGTTGCCGTTCAAACGGTTCGCTACCAAGGATGGCCGCTTCGTAGACTCGCTGCTTGGCCCAGAGATGCGTTCAACGGGTGAAGTTATGGGTATTGACATCGACTTTCCAAGAGCTTTCGCTAAGAGTCAGGCGGCCGCTGGCTCAGCGCTGCCTAAATCTGGCAGCGTATTCGTGTCTGTCGCCGACCGCGATAAGCCACACCTGGTGTTGCCGGTTCGTCGATTGCAGCAGCTCGGCTACAAAGTTCTCGCAACATCCGGCACGGCAGCGATCCTGGCTAGGCACGGTATCGAAGTGAAAGTTGTGCGCAAACACTCTGATCCCGACACCATCCTTGGCCCATCGATAGTCGAACTGATTACCGCTGGTGAAGTCGATGTGGTGGTCAATACGCCAAGCGGCTCCGATGCTCGCAAGGATGGCTATGAAATTCGTGCTGCAACGACGGCCGCCGACAAGGCGATCTTCACGACGATTGCCCAGTTGAGCGCGGCCATTGGCTCGTTCGAAGCAGTCATTGCAGGGCCATTCAGCGTGAAATCTCTTCAGGAACACGCCAAGGATAGAAGGGCCGCCATTGCCAACTAGTTTCGGCGCTGCACTAGAGAGCACTTTCGAGAGGCACGGACAATTGTGCGTCGGCATTGACCCGCACCAGAGTTTGCTCGAAGAGTGGGGTTTGCCCGACACGGCAGAAGGTTTGCGAAGTTTCTCTTTCTCAACGCTTGACGCGGCGGTCAACACCGTTGGCATCATAAAACCCCAGGTCGCTTTCTTTGAGCGCTTCGGCTCAGCCGGATTCAAAGTTCTCGAAGATTTGGCAGAAGCGGCTGCCCAGTCAGACCTGCTTGTCATCATGGATGCCAAACGCGGCGACATCGGTTCGACCATGACTGGCTACTTCGACGCTTGGCTAGGAAAAACGGCACCATTCGTTTGCGATGCACTAACGGTTAGTCCATATC
>JBEAWS010000084.1:0-7869 GCA_041160185.1 Actinomycetota bacterium | reverse complement strand
TCGGCTCGATTTCACCGCAGTAGTGCAGCTGAAAACTAGACAGCTCGACAACCAAATAATCAAAACCCTGCGGATCCCGAATTGCATCGAGCACTGGCGTGCCAATGTTGCCACACGATATCGCACGCTTTCCATCGGCAACCAACATGGCCTCAACCATCTGTGTGGTTGTAGTTTTGCCATTTGTGCCGGTGATGACAATCCACTCCGCAGGGGTAACTTTGTCGCGAAGACGCCAGGCCAACTCGATGTCGCCGACAATCGGAATTTGGTTGGCAACTAACCAGCCAACAAGTTTGTCGCTTGGCGCAATTCCGGGGGTAACGCAGGCAAAGTCGGGCAGAAACTCTTTAGCCCTGTCGAAAATGTTGTCTACCCCGACCTCGAAGTCGATCTGCAGCACAGATAACAGGTCTCGGTAGGGGTCGCTAATCTCGTTAGCCACTACCAGTAGCTCGCACTCCAACTCGTTAAGGGTGTCTGCAACCGAGAAGCCAGAAGCTCCGAGTCCGTAGACGAGCGCGCGCTTGCCTTTCCAATCGGAGTGCCAACTTGTGAGTTCGTCTAAACCTTGCACGATTTAGCCGTAAATCCACTCAATGTAGAAGAGCCCGATGCCGGTTAGCACGCACAAGCCCGAGATAATCCAGAAGCGAACCACAATCGTGATTTCGGCCCACCCCTTCATTTCGAAGTGGTGATGCAGCGGGCTATTCAAGAAGACCCTGCG
Source organism: Actinomycetota bacterium (assembly GCA_041160185.1). Classification (GTDB taxonomy): domain Bacteria; phylum Actinomycetota; class Actinomycetes; order Actinomycetales; family Microbacteriaceae; genus Rhodoluna. The sequence goes on along the minus strand of JBEAWS010000084.1, from coordinate 7,139 downwards.
GCCGGTTCCCGTTTTCCACTTGGTGAGTTTGAAGAAAACGCGCTGGATGATCACCGACCCGGTAACAATCACGAAGATTCCACCGATTAGAACGAGCAAGAGTTCGGTTCTAGAAAGAATGGCCAGCGCGGCCAGCGCTCCACCTAGGGCCAGCGAACCGGTATCCCCCATAAAGATTTGTGCCGGCGATGTGTTCCACCAGAGAAATCCTGCGCAAGCGCCGACGATTGCCGATGCCACAACCGCAAGATCTAGCGGGTCACGAACGTTGTAGCAGCTGGCCACATTTTCGACCACGGTCTGGCAATCCTGATTGAACTGCCAAAAGCCGATGATCGAGTATGCGCCGATAGCCATGATGATTGCGCCGGTAGCCAGGCCGTCAAGTCCGTCGGCGATGTTCACTCCGTTAGAGGTTCCGGCAACTAACAGGTAAATCCAAATTACGAAGAGAATGATGCCGACGACCGATCCGAAAACCATTAGGTCGAAATTGGTGTCGCGAAAAATCGAAATCTTGGTGGATGCCGGCGTTAGCCCCACTTGATTTGCGAACTGAAGAGAAAGCACTGCGAAAGTAACCGCGACAATTCCCTGCCCCAGAATTTTCTGCCATCCCGTTAGACCGAGACTGCGCTGCTTATGCACTTTTATGTAGTCATCGATAAAGCCGACCAGCCCGAGGCCGACCATCATGAGCAAAACCAGAAGCGCTGAAATAGTTGGCGTTTCAAAGTTCGCAAGCTTGCTGAAGAAGTATCCCGCCAGCGTTGCCAAGATGATGGCAATTCCACCCATGGTTGGCGTTCCATGTTTTGTAATGTGAGTTGCCGGCCCGTCTGCACGGATGAATTGGCCCCAGTTCAGTTTTCTGAACAGCCAGATAAACAGCGGCGTAGCGAAAAGCGTGAGCGCCATGGAAATGCCACCGGCTAGCAGCACTGCTCTCATTGACTTACCTCCGCTAAAGCATCGCCCAAGACCCGCAGTCCGGCCGAGTTCGACGACTTGACAAGAACCACATCGTCAACCCCAAGCAAACCACGCAGGTAAGGCAAAGCGTCGGAAATCGAAGCGAAGAATTTTGACTCGCCGTCCCAAGACCCCTCTTGGCTGGCCCCCATGTGAATTATCTTTGCGCCTTCGCCAACGACAACTACCTGGTCAATGTTTAGACGCACAGCTATTCGACCGATTGCGTCGTGCTCATCAACGGAATATCTACCCAGCTCGGCCATTTCGCCGAGAACGGCCACGGTTCGATGACCCTGGCGGCCGATTGTGGCCAGGGTCTGCAGAGCCGCTTTCATCGAGTCTGGGCTCGCGTTGTAGGCGTCGTTGATTATGTGCGACCCATTGACCCCTGGCAGCAACTGCATGCGCCAGCGCTCGGCCAATGCCATGTCTTCTAGCGCAGAAACCGCAATACCAAGGTCTAGATTCAGCAAGTCGGCAACTCCGATGGCGGCCAGAGCATTCATGACCTGGTGCTCGCCGAGAATGTTTAGCTTCACCTTCGCCTCGAAGTGGCCGCAGTGCAAGTCGAAGGTTGTGCCCTCGAGGGTAACCGCAACGTTTGAAGCACTGCAGTCAAGACCGTCTGAGGTGCCAAACCAGTGCACTTCGGCTTTGGTGTTCTCACTCATTTGCGAGACAAACGAATCGTCGGCGTTCAGCAAAACCTTGGCACTCGTGGCCAATCCCGCCGCAAGCTCACTCTTGATCTTGAAGGTGGTGTCAATGTCGCCAAACTCGCCAACGTGGGCCAAGCCAACTTTCAGAACGACACCAATGTCAGGTGTGCACATTTTGGTCAGGTATTCGATACTGCCGAGGCCGTCTGCACCCAACTCGACAACGAGATAACGGGTGGCCGCAGAAATCTTCAAGATTGAAATCGGAGCGCCAACCTCATTGTTGAACGATTCAATCGGTGCAACTGTCTCGTCGAATTTTGAAAGAATCTCGCGCAACATGTTTTTGGTCGAAGTCTTGCCGTTTGAGCCGGTGATGCCAATCACGGTGAACTCGCCCTGCTTGCGCCTCAATTCGAGTACGTGCATCGCTAACAAGCCGAGTGCGTGCACGCTGTCTTCAACAACTATTTGAGACATGCTCGAGTCACTTACCTGCTGTTGCACAATCGCACCGACTGCACCTGCATCCTGTGCTGACTTTACGAATAGGTGACCGTCGGTAAACTCACCCGGTTTGGCCACAAACAGAGCGCCTTTCGAAACAAGGCGTGAGTCTGTTTCAACAGAACCGATAACCGTTTGGTCTGAGCCAACCAGCAAGCCACCGATTGCCGAGGCGATCTCGGAAAGACGAAGTTCAATCACTGCCAACCCGCCTCTCTCAAAGCATCGCGCGCCTCTTGCCTAGCCGAGTAAGGGGTTCTGACTCCCCTGATGTCGCGATAATCCTGGTGTCCGGGCCCTGCCCAAAGAATCGAGTCACCCGGTTGAGCGAGGGCAACCGCCTCGCGAATTGCAAGCTCGGGTGGGCTGGCTTCAACAATTTGCAATTCGGGGCGCGAAAAGCGAGCCGCGTCGACAAGTGTCTTTCGAATCGAAGCGGCGTCTTCGAATCTCGGATGGTGGTCTGTAACGACCAGAATGTCGCACCCCTGAGCTGCCACCTCGGCCATGGCCGGGCGTTTTGAAGCATCGCGATCGCCGTCTGCGCCAAAGACCATGATGAGTTTTCCGCTCGTGACCTTTCTCACCGCCGCCAGCGTGTTGAGGAATGCGTCTGGGCTGTGCCCGAAATCGACGTAGACGTCAGGGCCAGTTTCGCCGGTTACTCGTTCGGTTCTGCCGGGCAGGTATGCGTGAATGCCCGAACTAACCGCGCGCTCCACTTCAGCGAAAGAAATTCCAGATTCGCAAATCATGGCGATGGCGAGTGCTGCGTTGTGTGCCATGTGCGCACCGATTATGGTCACAAACGTTTCTAGCCTGTCTCCGGTGGGCGATTCAACTGAGAAGGCGGTTTTGACCGGGGTCTCTTCAAGCACCCGAACTTTCCAATCCGAGGCGAGATTCGAATCGGCAGAAATTGACACAACCGGAACGCTGGCGGCCTTTAGCATGCGTTCACCCCAAGGAGAATCGAGACAGACCACTCCCCGCTTTGCGTGCTTTGGCTGAAGCAGTCTGGCCTTAGCGGCGAAGTAGTTTTCCATGTTGCCGTAGTCATCCAGGTGATCGTGGCTCAAGTTTGTAAACCCGGCGACGTCGAAAACTAAACCGTCAACACGCTGTTGGGTAAGTGCTTGGGCAGAAACTTCGATTGCGATGGAATTCACGTTTGCTTCGCGCATCCTCGCGATTAGGGAATGCATCTCGGTTGACTCCGGTGTGGTCAATCGCGAGACAATGACCTCGCCGGCGATGTGGCGTTCCGCGGTCGAAGTGAGACCGGTCACTTGACCGAGTTGGCGAAGAATGGTTTCGAGAATGTACGTCGTCGAAGTCTTGCCGTTCGTTCCAGTGGTGGCAAACAGGGTCGGCATCAAATCCTTGCTGTTGCCATATACCCAAGCCGCAAGGTCACCCAATCGACTTCTTGGTTCTTCTAGCAACGCAACCGGAACAGTGATGCCCTCCAGCAACTCAGCTCCGGCAGAGTCTGTGACAATCGCGGCTGCACCGAGTTCTTGCGCGCGGGTGGCGTAGCTTGCACCGTGAGCCTTTAGGCCTGGCATTGCCACAAACAGATCGCCCGGTCGCAAATCGGCGGTGTTCATGCTGATACCCAAAAGTTGGGCATCGCCCGCGTGCATAAAGCTCAAGCTGAAATCTGCAACCAGCGCGACCAATGACTTTGGCTCAACATGATCCGGTCGCAGAATGGGAGGAATCGACTCTTTCGTCATCGCCACTCCGTTGGGATTTTCACCGAGGTAGTTGTCGATGGTGCGATTCTGAAAGTTCTCAACACCTGCTGCATTATGTCTTTGAAAATTGGCACGGCACCGAGTGAGTTTCGAATGGTTCTAGATTTGTAAGCCGTGACAGCCACAACGTACTGCGGGTCTTCGGCAGGTGCCATTCCAATGAATGAAATCGCATAGAGATTGCCGTAACGCCCGGTGGCTTTGTCGATGATCTCTGCTGTGCCCGACTTGCCGCCCACTCGATAGCCCGGAACTCCCGCACGTTTTCCAATGCCACCCTGTTCGACAACCTTCTCGAGCATGTCAACCGTCGATTTCGCAGTGCTCTCAGAAATCACCCTGGTACCTGGCTTAGTCGAAGCCGCAACCAGTTTTCCGCTGGCGTCTTCGCAGCCCTGAACTAGCACCGGTGGCAGGCTGACCCCTTTGTTGGCAATCGCCTGATACATCATGGCGGTCTGAAGCGGGGTCATTGAAAACCCTTGTCCAAACATAGAGACATACTTCTTGATGCCATCCCACTGATCAAAAGGCAACACAAAGCCTTTTGCTTCACCAGGAAAATTCAGCCCTGACTTTGTGCCCATGCCGAATTTCACCAGGTAGTCGAAACGGGTCTTGGCTTCAACAGCCTGCCCGAGCTTCATAATGCCCGTGTTCGAAGAGTCTCTGAGCACACCGGTCAGGGTGAGCTTATCGTCGGGGTGAAAGTGCGAATCTGTGACTTTGTAACCGTTGGTTCCGGGAACCTTCCAGCTGTAAGGAGCAATTGTCTGAGTTGCCGGCGTGGCCTTCTGCTGATCGACAAGTGTCGCAGCGGTAACCGTCTTGATTACCGAACCGGGTTCGAATGTTGTTTCAAAGACTCTTGCCTGCCTTGTCGACGCATCGGTTTTGCCAGGTGCGTTCGGATCCATGGTTGGCGCTTCGGCCGCAACCAGGATCTTTCCGGTCTTTACTTCGATGACAACCGCAGTCGCCCAGTCGGCGCGCAGTTTCGCGACGTTTTGGGCGAGCACCTGCTGAGCAAAATACTGCAAGTCGGCGTTTATGGTCAGGTGCACGCTTCGACCGTTAACCGCATCAGTGGTGGTGACAACGCTGTCGGGAATCTTTACCCAGTCTTCGCTCTTCTCGAACGACTCAGTGCCGTCTTGACCAGCTAGACACTTGTCATACTGGCTTTCAATTCCACCGAACGGCTCACCATCCGGGTTCAGAAATCCGAGTAAGCTGCCGGCAACGGCGCCACTTGGATAGGTTCTCGATGAGCGCTTGTCATAGTAGAGCCAGGGAATGTTGAGTTTTCTTAGCTGATCGTAAGTTTTCGAATCTACTCCGCGCTTGATGTTGGCGAAATTCGTGGTGCCGGCAATCTTGGTGGCTACGTCTTCTGGGGTCATTGCCAAGATGCCAGCGATTTGGGCAACGAGCTGACTCACCGGAAGTTCGACGGTCACTCCGTCAACGGTTTTTTGCATCGGGGCAACATCTTTTGGTGACGCGTTGATGTCGTACTTGAGAACACTCTTTGCTAATACTTTTCCGGTGCTGTCTAGTATTTCGCCGCGAAGGGCCGGCAGAACCTGCGAGACCGATCGACTGGCAAGCGACTCTTTATTTATCTCATCGGCCATCAGAACCTGCACCTGAAAAAGACGGCCGACAAAAAAGACGGCGATGACGACAATAATCGCCGTGAAGATTCGTAATCTCTTGTCAGGATTTCCTGGCTGCATTTAGCTACCGCCTATGTTGCAAGAGAGTTAGTGAGTTGGTGAAACTGGGATTGTCTCTGGAGAAAACGTTACTGGCATACCAAGGCCTGATGACTGAGCGACATTCCCAATAATCCCGGTCGATGTTGCTGTAAGCACTGAACGCTCGACTAACGCCGCAGATGCGATGTTGTTGCGCGAAACTCTGCCCGCAGAGTCAAGCGCTGCCTTTGGCTTGCCGAAGACCTCTTGCTTCTGAATGTTTAGAAAGACTGGATTTGCGTTTGCGATCATGCCGAGCTCTGCTGCTGCGTTTGCTAGGTTCTGCTGCGAACTAAGTGAATCGACCTGCTGGGCAACAATTTGGCTTTGCGTGGTTAGTTCAATCTTTTCGACCTTCAAGGCCTTGAGTTCGTAAGCGCTCTGAGAAATCGTGATGCCGAGCAAGAGTTGCGCAGCCTGAATCGCCATAAACCCGAAAAACAAAACTTTCAAAAGACCAAACGCTCGCGAAGGTGCTTTGGCCGGTGCGGCGGCCTGCAGAATTCTGGGCCTGGCAATCGGCGCTCGGTTTGGTGCGGTTAGACGTATTGCGCTCATGCTGCTCTCCGAATTTTCTCTGCGGCGCGAAGTCGAACTGACGCCGCTCTTGGGTTTTGTGAAATCTCTGCTTCGCTTGCCTGTTCAGCGCCTTTGACTAAAAGTCGAAGAACGGGCGCTTGCTCGGGAAGTTCGATGGGCATGTCAATCGGCGCAGATGAGGTGCTCGCCGCAACCAAGGCCTGCTTGACGATTCGGTCTTCTAGTGACTGGTAGGCCAAAATCAGAATTCGTCCGCCAACCGACAGCGCTTCAATAGCCGCCGGCATAGTGGTCTTCAGAACCTCGAGTTCGCTGTTGACTTCAATTCTCAGTGCCTGAAAAACGCGCTTGGCCGGATGACCTTTGCTCTTTCCTGGAATGAACGGAACAATCGCCACGATTAGTTGCGCTAGCTCGGCGCTGCCCGAAAACAGCTGAACCTTGCGCTTCTCAACAATCGACGAAGCGATTTGCTTGGCATAGCGCTCTTCGCCATACTCCTTGAAGATTCGAACCAACTCGTTTTCCGAATAGTTGTTGAGAACCTGAGCGGCTGTCAGAGATTCAGAAGCATCCATGCGCATGTCCAGTGGTGCGTCGTAGCTGTAGGCGAAACCACGATCGGCTTCATCCAGTTGCATCGAAGAGACGCCGAGGTCTAGCAGAACTGCATCGGCGTTTTCAAAACCGTGCTCGCTCAACACCTCTTGGATCTTGTCGTAGGTTGCGTGAGAGAACTTTGCGCGATCTCCGAATTTCTCGAGACGTTTTGCTGCCAAGGCCAAAGCACTGGCATCGCGATCGATACCGATAACAGTTAGTCTCGGAAATGTTGCTAGAAACGCTTCAGTGTGGCCGCCCAAGCCGAGGGTGCAGTCAACTAAAACTGCATCGTGGTCGCGAATTGCCTCGCCAAGAAGTTCGATTGTGCGTTCGAG
>JBEAWS010000081.1:0-7089 GCA_041160185.1 Actinomycetota bacterium | reverse complement strand
CTCTGAAGATGCGATTTGCTTCGACGGCTTTGCTCGGCGCAGTTGCGCAATAGTTTTGCAATCGGTGCTCCGCTGAGATCTGAGAACTGAAGCAACTCAAGAATTTGCCTCTGCACGATTTGATTCAGGTCACGATTGAAACAGAGAGCAAAATTGCGCAGGCAAATTTCGCGCGCTCGCTTGGTCTCGAGGCCGGCATCTAGGCACATCGCCATTGCATCCAACGCGATGGCATCAGCGGGCGACTCGTCATGAGCGCTGGCCAAGATTCGGCTAGACCAAATCGAGGCACCGATCAGCAACATGAAACCAAGAAGCAGCGCAACTAAAGCCAACGGCGACTCAAAAAACACCTTGATTGAACCGAGGCCGGTTAGTTGCCCCAGAGCGGCTGCGGCGAGTGGAAGCCAAAGCACCAAGCGGGCGGTGGCCTTGGGAACCGCTGCACTCACCCGAACTTTTGCCTGATTCTCAAAGTTTTGCTCGGCAATGCGCTCCAACTCTCTAACAGCGCCTAGCGGCGAGGCACCCGATTCTTCACTCACGCAAACAAGAAATCGGTGGCAAAGCGAGAGCTGAGAACTGAGCGCAGTGATCTCGGCTGCTTGCCCAGCCTGCTCTGCCGACAGACCGGCAGCCAAGAGCGAATTGAACCGAGCCAAGCGGTCTCGGTCAGTCATTTCGGGCAATTTCTATCTTGCGCACACTGTTCTCGACCGTCAGGTGGATAAACCAGCGGATGGATTTCTTGGCCAGCTGGGCCAGGTGCTTTGGCACGTGTTGGGCTGCGATGGCTACCGACTCGATGCGGTCTAGCACCTGGTTCAGCGAATTCGCATGGATGGTCGCCGCAGCCGAGTGCCCCGAACTGCTGGCTTGAAGCAGCGTCACCAATTCTGTTGAACGAACCTCACCGACCACGATTCGGTCTGGTCGCATGCGGAGCGCTTCGACCAAAAGTTGATTCAATGTGATCTCGCCCCTGCCCTCAACATTTGGTTCGCGCGCGACCAGCGCGACGCTCACCTGCGAATTGATTTGCAGCTCGGCCGTATCTTCGATTGTGATTATTCGCTCAGCGTTTACTTCACTCAAAAGAGCACGAAGCAAAGTGGTCTTGCCGGCACCAGCCGCGCCACTAATCAAGAAACTCTCTCGGCTGTTCAAAATTTCTTTTAGCCGATTGGCCTGCTCAAGCGAAGTCTTGTTTATGGCAAGCCACTGATTGAGAGCCACTTCGCGCGGTGCGTGCACCCGGATAGAAATGTGCGTATCTGGGTTTACCGCTGAGGCAAGAAGTGCGTGCACCCGAAACTTCGCACCGATATCTACACTCGCAAATGGACGAGCCAAGTCGACTCGTCGACCGCCGAGCGAAATGAGCAGCCTGGCTGCCGAATCAAGATCGCCTGGCTGAGAATAGCCAGACACCACAGTCTTCCATTTGCCGTTTTGCAGCACGGCGGCGTACTGGTGGCCGTTGATGACCAGATCGGTGACCCCGGTTTCGGCGAGCATCCGTGAAATTGGCATGAGCTCGGGTTCGCTGAACATCTGCCTAGATTGGCGCAGTTTGAAAGGGTGGTGAATATTCCACGCAAATCTGTGAATTAAAAGAAAAAGGGCGGCAGGTTTGGGGGAAACCTGCCGCCGTCTATACCTGATTGGGGGAATCGGTATAGCGTGTTGGAATAAACCAACGCTTAATCATAAGGTTCGGCTAGCCGTATTTATTTCCGAAAGCGCGATGAGTCGCCAGTTTCACAGCGAATCTTCAACTAAGCCGAACCTGCGAAAAACAAGCGGTGTATTTTGTGGCATTATGACGAGCAGGTAACCAAACTGCTGGAGGACGAAGATGTCTGACGAAAACCGCCACTTTGCGCCGAGCGAAGCATTCGCCAAGAACGCAATTGCTCAGCCCGGGCTATATGCCGATGCCAAGGCCGACCGGCTGGGATTCTGGGCCAAGCAGGCCAGAGAGCTGCACTGGCACAAGCCATTCACCCAGACCCTCGACTTCAGCAACCCGCCTTTCGCCAAGTGGTTCGCAGACGGCCAACTCAACATCTCGTTCAACTGCCTCGATCGCCACGTGCTTGCCGGCAACGGAGATCGCACCGCCCTGCTCTTCGAAGGCGAGCCAGGCGACACCAAGAAAATCAGTTATGCCGAGCTAACCCGAGAGGTGAAGAAGGCCGCCAACGCTCTCACCTCTCTCGGCATCAAAGCCGGAGATCGCGTGGCGATTTACCTGCCGATGATTCCCGAGGCCATTATTGCGATGCAGGCGGTGGCCAGAATCGGCGCAGTGCACAGCGTGATCTTTGGTGGCTTCAGCGCAGAGTCGCTCGCGTCTAGAATTGAAGACGCGCAAGCCAAACTTGTAATCACCGCAGACGGCGGTTATCGCAAAGGTAAAGCCAGCGCGCTCAAACCCGCTGTCGACGAAGCGCTGAGTGCGGGCAAGTGCCCATCGGTGAAAAATGTTTTAGTGGTTCGTCGCACGCACCAAGATGTCGACTGGATTGATGGCCGCGATGTTGAGTGGAGCAAACTGGTTGAAAACGCTAGCGCCGAACACGAGGCCGAAGCGTTCGACGCCGAGCACCCGCTTTTCATTCTTTACACATCGGGCACCACCGGAAAACCCAAGGGCATCTTGCACACCTCTGGTGGCTATCTAACCCAGGCGGCCTACACGCACAAAAACGTTTTCGACATTCACGCCGAAAGCGATGTCTACTGGTGCACCGCAGACGTCGGCTGGATCACCGGTCACTCATACGTTGCCTACGGGCCGCTTGCCAACGGCACAACCCAGGTGATTTACGAAGGAACGCCAGACACGCCAGACTGGGGTCGCTGGTGGAGCATCGTCGAAAAGTATGGCGTCAGCATTCTCTACACCGCACCAACCGCAATTCGCACGTTCATGAAGTTGGGCAGCGAGATTCCCGATCGCTACAACCTCAAGAGCATTCGACTGCTCGGCTCGGTTGGTGAACCAATCAACCCCGAAGCATGGATGTGGTACCGCGAGCACATCGGCGGCGGGCAAGCCCCGATAGTTGACACCTGGTGGCAGACCGAGACCGGCGCAATCATGGTGTCGCCCCTGCCCGGCGTAACAACTCTGAAGCCAGGCTCGGCACAGATTCCGCTGCCTGGGGTCTCGGCCGCGGTTCTCGACGAAGATGGGCACGAGCTTGGGCGCGGCCAGCCCGGCTTGCTGGTGCTGACCGAACCATGGCCGTCGATGTTGCGCGGAATCTGGGGTGACCCGGAGCGCTACAAAGAGACCTACTGGTCGAAGTTTGATGGCAAGTATTTTGCGGGCGATGGCGCGAAGTGGGACGAAGAAGGTGACCTTTGGTTGCTCGGTCGCGTTGACGACGTGATGAACATTTCTGGTCACCGATTGTCGACCGCCGAAATCGAGAGCGCTCTGGTTTCGCATCCGTTCGTTGCCGAGGCTGCTGTCGTCGGCGCTAAAGATGAAACCACTGGTCAGGCCGTTGTCGCATTTGTGATTCTGCGACAGAACCAACTCGACGCCGCAGGTTCAGACGCCGACGTCTCAAAGATTCTGCGCGATCATGTTGCGAAAGAAATTGGGCCAATCGCTAAACCGCGAACCATAATCGTGGTTGGCGAGCTGCCAAAGACTCGCAGCGGAAAAATCATGCGTCGCTTGCTTCGCGATGTTGCAGAAGATCGCCCTATCGGTGATGTCACAACTCTCGCCGACACCAGCGTGATGCAAACTATTTCAGGAAAGCTCGCCGCCGGGGCAATCGACTAAATAAACTCGGCGATTAGTTCGACCTCGACGGCTGAGTCGAGTGGCAACGATGGAACACCAACCGCGCTGCGCGCGTGCACACCCTTGTCGCCGAAAACTTCGACCAAGAATTCGCTAGCACCATTCATCACGCCTGGCTGACCGGTGAACTCGGGAACAGAAGATACGAAACCGACAACCTTGACGATTCGCGTGACGCGGTCGAGGTCGCCGATTGCTAGCTTTATCGCCGCGAGCGCGTTAAGCGCGCACTGACGAGCGAGGGTCTTGGCCAATGCTGGGTCTACCAACCCATCGGTCTCGCCAACTTTGCCGGTTGCGATGAGTGCGCCATCCTTGAATGGAAGCTGCCCTGAAGTGAATACCAGGTTGCCCGAAACCACCGAAGGCACATATGCCGCCACGGGCTTTGCCACCTCGGGAAGGGGTGAGCCGAGCTCAATAAGGCGCTGTTCGATCTGAGACATTTAGCCCACCAACGGGCGCTTGAAGAAGGCCACCAGGCCGCCCATGGCGTTGGTTTCGATGGTCACGAGCTCCCAGCCTTCTTTGCCCCAGTCGTTCAAGATAGCGGTCTGGTTGTGCGGCGGAAGGGGGGTGGTTAGGTATTCCCAGTTAGTCATGCTCAGAATTATCCCAGACTTTGTCGGGTAACCTTGACCTTATGTCTGGCGGCAAGAAGAACGAGACCTTCTTTAGCGCAATCCTAAAGTTCAGCGGATTGAGCGCTATTGCGGGTGTGCTAGCAATGGTGGTTTTGGCCCCGATTATCCTGGTTGGCGGATTCGCCGCCTCGGCCGGAATCTCGATTTTCGAGAACCTACCCGACTACATCAAGCCAGTGAACGCCTCCCAGGCCTCGACAATCTATGGCATCAAGAACGGCGAGCCGGTCGAGGTGGCCAAGTTTTACAACGAGAACCGCATCTCGATCGACTACAACGACATGTCACCTAACATTCGCAACGCCGTGGTGGCCACCGAAGACCCGCGTTTCTTTGAGCACGGCGGCGTTGACATAATTTCACTGATTCGAGCCACGCTCACCAACGCCGCAATGGGTGGTGGTGGCCCCGGTGGTTCAACCATCACCATGCAGTACGTCAAGAACTCGCTTGTCGAGGCAGCTAACCTCAGCGGTGACCTAGACGCTATTGCCGACGCAACTCGAGCGACCGTTGACCGAAAGCTGCGCGAGATTCGCCTTGCCATCGCTCTAGAGGGCGTGGCCACCAAGCAAGAGATTCTGGCCGGTTATCTGAACCTGGCCTTCTTTGGCAACCAGATCAACGGTGTCGAATCGGCGTCTGAGTATTACTTCGGTGTGAAGGCCAAGGATTTGAACATTCCTCAGGCTGCGCTTCTGGCGGCGATGCTCAAGTCTCCGAATGACTACCGCCCCGATGACCCAGAGAATCTCGATCGTGCAAAGAGCCGACGCGACTATGTGATCGACAACATGCAAGCCGAGGGTTACATCACCGCGCAAGAAGCGTCGACAGCTAAAGCAACACCGATCATTACAGACATCAGCGACACCCCGGCGGGTTGCGAAGCAAACCAGATCACTGCCTTCTACTGCGACTACGCAGTGTGGGAGATTCGCAACAGCATCGAGTTTGGGCCGACACAAGAAGATCGCGAGATGCTACTTCGTCGCGGCGGTCTTGAGATTTACACATCGATGGACATGGATGTGCAACAGGCAGCCTACGCAGCGACCAACAAGTGGGCTCCACCAACCAACGAATACAAACTCGGATCAGCCACCGTCTCGGTGCAGGTTGGCACCGGTCGAATTTTGGCGATGACTCAGAACCGCATCTACGATCAGACCCTCAGCGACGACCCGAGCCGCACCGCGGTGAACTACTCGAGCGACAAGGCTTACGGCGGATCCAGCGGCTTTCAGACCGGTTCGACCTACAAGATCTTCACCCTGGCCGCGTGGCTTACCCGCGGATTCAAGCTCAACGACCACGTCGACGGGCGAGTAAAAGAGTGGAACGCAGCCGACTTTGCGGCCCGCTGCGGCACCCTGCTCGGCACCTGGGCACCGAACAACATCGTGAAAGAGCCTGAAGACTTGTCTGTCATGCAGGCGACCTCGCTATCGGTCAACACCGCATTCGCGAGCATGGCAAGCCAGCTCGACCTCTGCGACATCCGTGACACAGCGGTTGCCTTCGGCGTGAAGCGTTCTGATGGCACCGAGTTGCAATACGTTCCATCATCGATTCTTGGCGTCAACGAACTCTCGCCATTGACGATGGCCGCAGCCGGTGCAGCGATTGCAAACAAGGGTGTCTACTGTTCGCCGATTGCAATCGACAAGGTAATCGTGCGTTCGACGAAACAAGAACTGCAGCCGCCGCGCTCGATTTGCAGCCAGGCTGTAACTCCAGAGGTTGCAGCCGGAATGACCTACGCACTTCAGCGAGTCATGAGCGGCGGAACCGGTAGCGCTTCATCGACCAGAGATAACACACCGCTAGCCGGCAAGACCGGTACCACCGATGAGGGTGTGCAAACTTGGATGACCGGTTACTCGAGCGCAGTGTCAACGGCAACCTGGGTTGGAAACGTTTCGGGTTCGGTTGCACTACCGAAGGTGCGCCTAAACAATAAAGCGGCCAACACCGTGCGCCACGACATTTGGCGAACCACGATGCAGCAGGTCAACAAGATTTACCCCGGTTCGGCTTTCGATGCTCCACCTGAGAGCATGATTGGCGCGACCATGATCACGGTGCCAAACATTGCGAGCCAGGTGCCAAGCTCGGGTGCTCAGGTAATCGAGACCTCAGACTTGAACGCAGCAATCATCGTGAAGCCAGTTTCTTCGTCTCTACCGCCGGGCACAGTCGCATACACTCGACCAGCCGTTGGCACGGTTGTTCCGCGCGGCACCCAGATCAAGATCTACGTGAGCAAGGGTGGCAACACGGTTGTGCCAGATGTTGCCGGTCTAACGGTGGCGCAAGCCAAGGCCAAGTTGCTGGCGGCCGGTTTTGCCGCGGTTAGCGAACCACAGCCTTCGCAAGGCCAATACTTCGTCAAGTCGCCCACCATCGCTCGCGGCTTGGTCGTCGGCACCGACCCAGCGGTTGGCACCTCGGCCCCAGGCTCTGGCGCAATTCTGCTGCTAATCAGCACCGGCCCATAAGCATGAACTGGCAAGCCTGGTTGGCCCTGCTGGCCGGCACCGCTGCACTCGTTGCCCTCTGGTCGCTTACCGGTGCGCGCTGGCGATTCGCGGTTGTTCGCGGTGAAGCTGCGGTTCT
>JBEAWS010000062.1:0-8433 GCA_041160185.1 Actinomycetota bacterium | reverse complement strand
GCCTATACCCTTTGCGACTTAGATGCAGATGCTCAGGTTGACGAGACTCACATCGCACGAGCCGTATTGCTTCGCGGCGCTGAATCGAATATGCGGCATGCCTCGTGAAGCGATTCCTAGTATCTGACTCGAATGTTGCAAGGCAAGTTTCGAAACTCATCGGTGACGCAGACGATAACGCAATTGAGCAGAGTTTCGCACGGGCCACCTTTTCGCTAATTAGTGAGCCGGGTGATCGCTTCGCCGGAAGCCTAATTCAACACCTGAGTGTCGAAGGTGTACTTGAGCTGCTGATAAGCAAATCGAGTGAGCAGAAATTTCGGGCACTCTTGACCGAGAACAATTCGTTGGAAGAGTTTGAGTCTAAGTTTGGTGATTTCAGCAGCGCCTTCTCGGATGCAATACAGAGATGGATGCCAAGACTTAAGTTAACCGATGTCATGGCGGCGTTGGAAGCGGCTATCGCTTGTGAAGCAAAGTTGCTTACACCCGCGAACATGTCCTGGCCAGACCAGTTAGGCAACCTGGGTGATTCAACCCCTCATTGCCTTTGGGGTCGGGGAAAAGACATAGAGTCTGCGCTCGCAAACCCCGCCATCGCAATTGTTGGCTCTCGCATTTCAACTTCATATGGTGAGTGGGTCACGTCGGAGATTGTGACTGACTCAAGCTCAAGGGGGTTGGCGATAGTCTCCGGTGGAGCCTATGGAATTGATGCAATGGCACACCGTTCTGCCCTAGCAAATGATCAGGTGACGATTGCGTTCATGGCAGGCGGAATCGACCGGTTGTACCCGAGCGGCAATGCTTCTATTTTCGAAAAACTAGTTCACCGTGGTGCGCTGCTAGCTGAACAGGCGCCGGGGGCAAGCCCCACCAAGTGGCGTTTTCTGCAGCGCAATCGACTAATTGCAGCCTTAGGGCAGGCTACCGTCGTAGTCGAGGCAGGGCAGAGAAGCGGTGCGCTGAACACGGTTACTCATGCCTTGCAAATAGACCGTCCCGTCGGTGCCGTTCCTGGCGCAATCACCTCACAGTCATCTGCCGGGTGCAATCGTCTGATTGCCGAAGGTCTGGTAACCACGATCTGCCATCCCGGTCAGGCGGCAGACCTGGCACTTGGCAAAGCCGGTTGGTTTCAGCAGGAGCTCGCTGGGCTAGGTGCGTTTGAGACCAGAGCTCTTGACGCGTTGGAGTACAAGTCGATGACGGAAGGTCAGGTGGCAAGCAAAGCTGGCTTAACGCAGCGAGAGGTTTCGATTGCGCTCGGACAACTTTCACTGCTAGGCCTTGTCAAACAAACCGATAAAGGATGGCTCAAACTACTCTTAGAGAGTGAGCAGAGATCTGAAGCAGGCGACTAACGAGTTCGCCGACTATCTACACGCCGCTCGCGGCTTCTCTCCAAACACTGTCAAAGCATACGAATCTGATGTTCTAGACCTTGGCGCATTTCTGGCAAACATCGATGTTCTCTCGGTTGACCAAATCGAACTCGATCAGGTTCGTGACTGGCTGTTTGCGGCTGATCAGGGCGGGCTTGCAAAATCTACTTTGGCAAGAAAGAGCGCTGCCATTCGATCCTTTTCAGCATGGCTGAAGAAGAACAATTTGATTGAGGTCGATTTTGCGCAACGACTCAAGTCGCCCAAAGCATCGAGGCCGCTTCCTAAAGTTGTCTCAAGAGAGACCCTCGCAGAGATTTTTGATTCGCTCGCGGTTAAGGCTGTCCCAGACAACCCCAACGCCATTCGTGATTTGGTTGCTATCGAGCTGTTGTATGCAAGTGGGTGTCGAGTTAGCGAACTCGTCGGGCTGAATCTCGAGGATGTCGATTACGCGCGTAACATCCTCAAGGTCACCGGTAAAGGTTCGAAGCAGAGAATGGTTCCCTTCGGCGCACCTGCTCGCGAAGCTCTAGACACCTGGGTAAAAGTAGGTCGCCCTCAACTTATCGGCGAAAAAAGCGGGCAAGCTTTGCTTCTGAACTCTCGCGGTCAACGTCTGGGTGTTCGTCAGATTTACTCTCTTGTTGCTTCGCTAACCGAAGGAACCGCGACCGGTGCTACGGGGCCACACTCGCTTAGGCATTCAGCGGCAACCCACCTGCTAGATGGAGGCGCTGATCTGCGAGCGGTTCAAGAGTTGCTGGGGCACGCGAGCCTTGGCACAACACAGATTTACACTCACGTTTCGGTCGAGAGGCTGCGAGACGGATATCAGAAGGCGCATCCTCGGGCCTAAGGGTTGCTCCACTGTGGCAGAAGCACGGTAGGGCTAAAGCCGCCGATGCGAACAATCGGCGAGAGATATCCTTCGGCAGTGCGAAGTGAGAAGTGCAAGCAGAGCTGTTGGTCGCAGTGCTGTCGATAGGTGCTATCCGGTGCGCAGACCCGAGCAATCGGTTGGCCCACAGCAACTCGGTCTCCCGGCTGCAAATCTGTGCAGACCGGCTCGAAGGCAACTAGCTCGCCAGACGTGGTGCGCAGGGATAGCACCGAACGGTCGACTACCTTGCCGACAAACCAAACTGTTGCATGGGTCGGGGCTAGAACGGTTTGCCCGAGCGTCACCCGATAATCGATTCCCCTATGACCTGCCGAATAATCGCTGTTTGGCTGAAAAAAGGGGTTGATGAGGTGAACCGGTTGCTCAAGCGGCACCTGCCAAGGTTCGTGCGGCTCGACAGTTTCTGCTGAGCCAGGGGCCGACTGGTGCTGCCAGAGGGCGAGACTCAGTAAAGCTGCAGCAAGGGCTCTAACCACCAGGATTCTGCGTAAAGGATGCATGAGTTGAGATTGGCCTAAAACCGCGCTCGCGGGATCATCCGTGGGGAATCTGTGGATAACTTCTCTAGCCAGAGCCTGAATCCCGCTGTTATGCTTATGTCTAGCGGTATTCGCTAAATCAAACCTCATTTTGAGACCTTGGTTTTGCTGTGCCGACTTCGCGTGTCGACCAACATACGAATTCTCCAGTCTGCAAGAGATTGCAGCGAATTTGATGCGGCACCAGGTGTGACAAACAACCGTTTGATCGCAATTAACTGAGGGTGCGTTCGCGCGCCAAAAGGAGAACTGCAATGGCAGTCGTAACAATTCGCCAGCTTCTCGATGCAGGTGTGCACTTCGGACACCAGACTCGTCGCTGGAACCCAAAGATGCGTCGCTTCATTCTGACCGACCGTTCAGGCATCTACATCATTGACTTGCAGAAGTCATTGACCTACATCGACAAGGCTTACGAATTCGTAAAGGACACCGTTGCACACGGTGGATCAGTCTTGTTCGTTGGAACCAAGAAGCAGGCTCAGGAAGCAATCGCCGAGCAGGCTCTTCGCGTTGGTCAGCCATACATCAACCAGCGTTGGTTGGGTGGACTACTCACTAACTTCGGTACCATCCAGAAGCGTCTTGCACGTTTGAAGGAACTCGAAGTTATGGACTTCAGCGGTGCGACCAAGACCGGTCTAACCAAGAAGGAACTACTTATTCTTCGCCGTGAGCGCGACAAGCTCGACAAGTCACTCGGTGGTATCCGCAACATCACAAAGACCCCTTCGGTTATTTGGGTTGTCGACACCAACAAAGAGCACCTCGCAATCACCGAGGCCAAGAAGCTTGGAATTCCTGTAATCGGAATTCTCGACACCAACTGTGACCCAGATGAGGTCACCATTGGTATCCCTGGAAACGACGACGCAATTCGTTCGGTTCAGGTTCTAACCCGCGTAATTGCTGACGCAGTTGCAGAGGGGCTAATCGCACGTCACGCAAAGCCAGAAGAAGCCGCAGAGCCTCTAGCTGAGTGGGAGCGCGAACTGCTAGAGCAGAGCGCGGCCCCAGCAGCAGAAGTTGCAGCTGAAGCTCCGGCAGCAGAGACCGTATCGGCAGAAGAGGTTAAGTAATGGCTAACTACACAGCCGCAGATGTAAAGGCGCTTCGCGAGAAGAGCGGCGCCGGAATGATGGACTGCAAGGGTGCACTTGACGAGGCCGATGGCAACGTTGAGAAGGCCATGGAAGTTCTTCGACTCAAGGGTCTAAAGGGCGTTACCAAGCGCGAGGGTCGAACCACCAGCAACGGTCTAATCGTTGCTCGCGTGAGCGGCGGCACCGGCTGGTTGGTAGAGCTCGCTTGCGAGACTGACTTCGTTGCTAAGGCTCCGGTTTTCATTGCGCTTGCTGACAAGGTTGCAGATGCAATCGTTGCCGGTGGCGCAAAGTCGCTAGAGGCTGCGCTAACCGCAGACCTCGGTGGCAAGTCGGTTGTTGACGCGATCAACGATGAGGCCGCAATCATGGGCGAGAAGGTTGAACTTCGTCGCGTGGCAGTTGCCGAAGGCGCTGCAGTCGATGCATACCTTCACCGCACGAGCAAAGACCTACCTCCACAGGTTGGTGTCTTGGTTGCCTACTCAGGTGCCGACGCCGCTACCGCCCACGACGTTGCAGTTCACATCGCAGCGTTCTCACCGACCGCGCTCAGCCGCGATGAGATTGACGCAGAGGTTGTTGCAACCGAGCGTCGCATCGCAGAAGAGACCGCTCGCAATGAGGGCAAGCCAGAGGCGGCTTTGACCAAGATCGTTGAAGGCCGCGTAAACGGCTTCTTCAAGGAGAACGTGCTTCTTGAGCAGGACTTTGCAAAAGACAACAAGTTGTCGGTTGCCAAGGTGCTCGAGAACGCCGGCATCACCGTTTCGGCCTTCGCACGCATGCGTGTTGGTGCCTAAACCCCAAACCACGGATGAAGGCTCGGCCGTTTGGCCGGGCCTTTTTCTTTTGCCCGCCTAGGATAGAGAAGGAAACAAAGCCAAGGAGGACCAATTGCCAGGTAAAAAGCGTCGCGTATTGCTCAAGCTTTCTGGTGAGGCATTTGGCGGGGGAACCCTGGGGGTCAACCCAGATATCGTTGCCGAGATGGCCCGCGAAATTGCCGAGGGTGCGAAACACGCCGAAGTCGCGATCGTTGTCGGTGGCGGAAACTTCTTCAGGGGTGCCGAACTTTCGCAGCGAGGCATGGATCGCTCACGAGCCGACTACATGGGTATGTTGGGCACCGTGATGAACGCCTTAGCGCTTCAAGACTTTCTCGAGCAGGCGGGCGTCGACACCCGAGTGCAGAGCGCAATCACAATGGCGCAGGTAACCGAGCCTTACATTCCGCTTCGCGCAATTCGCCACCTAGAAAAAGGTCGCGTCGTGATTTTCGGTGCCGGCGCGGGTCTGCCTTACTTCTCAACCGACACGGTGGCCGCACAGCGCGCCCTCGAGATTAAAGCCGATGAAGTTTTGGTTGCCAAGAATGGTGTCGACGGAGTTTACTCAGCCGATCCAAACAAAGATTCGAACGCCAAGAAGCTAGAGCAAATCACATACCAGGAGGCACTGGTAAAGGGCCTCAAGGTGGTCGATGCGACAGCATTCAGCCTCTGCATGGATAACAAGATGCCGATGCGCGTCTTCGGAATGCAGGGTAAGAGCAACGTAACCGACGCGATAAAGGGAAAGAAGATCGGCACGTTCGTAACGGCCTAAATCTTTAAACAGGAGAAACATGATTTCGGAAATCTTGGCAACCGCCAACGAGAAAATGGGCAAGGCCATCGAAGCCGCCAAAGAAGACTTTGGCAACGTGCGCACCGGTCGAGCCAACCCACAACTCTTTCAGAAGGTCATGGTCGACTACTACGGCACGCCAACTCCTTTGGCTCAGCTAGGGCAGCTGGCTAACCCAGAGGCACGCACAATCGTGATCACCCCTTACGACAAGAGCGCACTCAAGGCCATCGAGCAGGCCCTTCGCGAGATGCCGAACCTCGATGCCAATCCGCAGAACGACGGCAATCTTATCCGTGTGGTTCTACCAGACCTAACCGAAGAGCGTCGCAAGGAATATGTGAAGCTGGTTAAGGCCAAGGCCGAAGACGCGCGCGTTGCAATTCGCAACATTCGCCGCAAGGGCAACGACGATCTCGCAGCGCTCAAGAAAGACGGGCTTGCTGGCGACGACGAGATTTCACGCGCAGAAAAAGAACTCGATGCCGCAACCAAGACTCACGTTGATGCGGTTGACGACGCGCTGAAGCGCAAAGAAGCCGAACTACTCGAGGTCTAATGAGCGTCGCCAAGCCAGAAGGGCGCAGCCTCTCAAAGTCGATTTCGGTCGGCCTTCTTCTCGGTGGCATGTTTCTTTTCACGACACTGACTTTCGATGGCATCCTGCTCATGGCCTTTGTTGCCTCTTCTGCCGGTGCTGGAGCTTGGGAGCTTTCGACCGCGTTGAGGCTAAAGGGTTGGTACGTTCCGCGCGTTCCAGCGGTTGTCGGCTCTGTGTTGATCATGCCCGCCACCTACTTTTACGGGCAAGAAATTCAGTGGGCATTTTCGATCGCGATTGTGGCGGCACTAATTCTTTGGCGCACGGTGCACTTGCTCTGGGAGCGTCGCGTTTCGCCGATGCAAGCGCTGCAAAAGACTCTTCGCGATTATGCGGCTGCGGCATTTCTTGTAATTTACCTGCCGCTTACTCTCTCGTTTGCGATGATGCTTTTGCGCAGACCAGACGACGGGCAGATGTGGGTGTTGACCTTCGTTCTTGTGGTTTCAATGATCGACACGTTCGGTTACCTCGTTGGTCGAAAACTGGGCCGGCACAAGATGGCACCGGGGGTTAGCCCGAAGAAGACTTTGGAAGGCCTCGCAGCCTCGGTCACCGCGGCACTTGTCACTGGCGTTATGTGCGCGGTGTTTTTGCTTCAGATCGACTGGTGGTGGGGAGTCGTTCTGGCTGCAGTTCTCACGTTGACCGCTGTCTTCGGAGACCTGGCAGAGTCGCTGATCAAGCGCGACCTTGGCGTGAAAGATATGAGCAGCTGGCTGCCTGGCCACGGCGGCATCATGGATCGCCTCGACTCGATTTTGCCCTCGGCACTTGCTACGTTCCTTATCGCAAGCATCTTCTTCGGTTAGGCAAACATGCCAATGACCCATCAGTTTGAAAAAGCTAAAGGCCGCAAACACGGATACAGCGTTGAGCAGGTTGATGCTTTCGTCGCGATGGCCCGTCAGCAGTACGAGCACCCCGAAGGTTATTTGCTCGCCTCTGAGCGAGTGCGTGAGACCGAGTTTGACTTGGTTCGCGGTGGTTACGGCGTATCGGCGGTAGACGCTGCACTGGATCGAATTGAAGATGCGCTTGCCGATCGAGAACTAAAGCGAAAGGTAGAGACTCGCGGAATGCACGCTCTTGTCGACCAGCTGGAGCGCATATCTGAAGTGGTTCGGTCGCGAACGGAACGACCGAAGCGTCGCAGGTTTGATCGGGTAAGTTGGCCGGCCCGCGGATACAGCAAGAAGCAGGTCGACAAGCTTTGCAATCTCGTTCTCGAGCACCTGGTGAACTCAGAGCCACTTTTAATGTCAGAAGTGCGCCGTATTGTTTTCAGTGCCGAGAGGGGTGGCTATGCTGAAAATCAAGTTGATGCGTTTATTGACCGCGTCATCCAGATTCTTCATATCGAGCGCAACAGCTAGCGCGCTAGTTCTTTCGGCGGGTCTGCTCACGCCAATCAGCGCAGATGCCAAGCCAATATATTCGAGCACCTCGATCAGCGCTTTGGCCAAATTGAAGGTGCGACCACTCGGCTCGCAGGCCGGCTACGACCGCGACTATTTCAGTGATGGTTGGGGAAACATCGGTGAGTGCGATGCCCGAAATCACATTCTCTGGCGCGATCTAACGAACATCACCTGGCGAGCAAGCGGCAATTGTCTGGTCGCAACTGGCACCTTGAGAGATCCTTACACGGGCAAGGTAATTCAGTTCGTGCGCGGAGTTCGAACCTCGCTTGCCGTTCAAATAGATCACGTGGTGTCGCTCTCTAACGCCTGGAAGACCGGCGCGGCCAGTGCCTCGGCAACTACCCGCTATAACCTCTACAACGACCCATTGAACCTATTGGCCGTCGATGGCCCAACTAACAGTTCGAAGGGCGATTCAGACGCAAGCGAATGGTTGCCGCCGAACCGGGCCTACCATTGCGCCTACGTCTCGCGTCAGGTTGCGGTGAAGCTGAAGTATCGTCTGTGGGTGACCACGGCCGAGAAAACGGCCATGACCAAGGTGCTCAGAACTTGCCCTAAGTTCAAGTTGCCCACCCGCTAGCAAAATCGGCTCTGGCGGGCCTATTTTCAGCGGGTTAGACTTGGTTTTTACGTCTTTTTAGAGGTTAACAATGGGCAGACACGCGGTTGAGCGACCATCTCTAGTCGCCCGTACCTTTCCCAGAATTCACTCTCGGCTCGAAACTCGCCAGAGCAACCTTTTGCCTCACCTGGCCAGAAAGACCGTTCGCACCGCTTGGGGATTCCTAGCCGTCGCTGCCTTGTCTCTGGTTTCTGTGGTCGATCCCTACTCGGGCACCATGGCC
>JBEAWS010000099.1:0-4735 GCA_041160185.1 Actinomycetota bacterium | reverse complement strand
CCCATGCGTTTTGCTAGAAGCGCTTGACCGAGAACGTTGTTGATCTTGTGTGAACCGGTGTGGTTGAGGTCTTCACGCTTGAGAAATACACGGATGTCGCCCGCGTGGCTGGCAAATCGCGGCACCTCGGTGATTATCGATGGGCGCCCGGTGTAGTTCTTGTGCAGCTTGGCCAGCTCGGCCTTGAAGCTCTCGTCTGACTTGGCGGCGAGGTAGGTTGCCTCAAGTTCATCTAGAGCCGCGATCTAGCTTTCAGGCACAAAACGACCACCGTACTCACCGAAGTACGGCCCGCTCTGATCGCGAAGATTTGCCATTGGCTAAGTCTACGTTTGACTAACCAGAGATGAAATCTCTGATGAGGTCTTCTGGGTTTCCGGTAACCAGAGCCTCGCCGACCAGCACGACGTCTGCGCCTGCATCTCGGTATACGCGAACATCTAACGCATTGCGAACTGCACTTTCAGCGATTCGAAGTGAGCTGTCGGGAATCAGGTGGGCCACTTTAGCGAATAGGTTCCTATCAGTTTCAAATGTTGAAAGGTCGCGAGCGTTAACTCCGATAAGTCTGGCTCCAATATCGACCGCAAACCTAGCCTCGTCTTCGCTGTGGGTTTCTACTAAAACTTCCAATTCGAGTTGCTCCGCAAAGTTCTTGAGTTCTACGAGTCGTTGATTCGGCAGACCCGCGACAATTAAGAGCGCGAAATCGGCGCCGAAGGCTCTTGCTTCGAGCAGTTGATACTCGGTCGAGATGAAGTCTTTGCGCAGAATTGGAACTGCGACGCTTTCGCGAGCTTCAATTAGGTCTTGTAGTGAACCGTGAAAGCCCCGCTGCTCGGTAAGCACCGAGATCGCCGATGCACCGGCAGACTCATACTTGCTCGCCTGCATGCCAACCTGCAGCTCGGCATTCAAAATTCCCTTGGATGGGCTCGCTCGCTTAATCTCGGCCAGAACTTTAACGCGACCAGATCTTTGCAAAGCTTCGCTCGCGCTGAGCGGTGTGCGGCTTGAAGTAGCCAGATGTTCGAGTTTGACTAGACTAAGTTTCTGCTCTCTCAACTGTGCGTCTGCGAGAGCTCCCTCGTAAAGACCGGCGAGCACTAGTGCTTGCTCTTGGTTTTACTACCGCCCTTGCCGTAACCGGCCTTCTTTAGAACGACTCCTGCCACTGAGCCAGCGAGTGTGAGTGCAACTCCAACAACAATGAGCAGGTTGCTGGCAAACCAGATGCCTGCCGTAACAAAAACCGAAGCCAGCATGATGGCTGAAACCGTTGTCCAGGCCGCTACTGTGTCGCCGTGGCCCAAATCTGTATTATTTGCTGACATGTCAGCCTTTCTCTCAAACCTAAGTCTATTAGCGTTGTTCATCCCATAGGTCGATTGAGGTTTTCGGTCGAGCATTAGAGGCTCGCTGCTTCTTGATGGTTACTCCGCGGTCGAGATTTTGCCATCGTGAAGAGAGAAAAAGCATCCAAACAGTAGCGACTGCTGAAAGGGCAGTTAGCAACGCCCAGATGGTAATCATCGCGGTTTGCGCTATTCCGAGATCCTGCAATCCGTGGGTATTGGCGATACCGGTGAGTCGATCAAGTTGCGCATCCAAGGCAGAAACATCATTTCTGATTGCCAGGGGCAGAACAATTGCAAGAGCCATGATCGGCGAGATTGCACTGATGGCGATTGCGACGCGCTGGGTCATGCCGGTTGAGATGGCGACAATCGAAAGCGCGGCGAGCGAAAGCAAGGCCAGTGGGCTGGCCACCTGATAGGCGCTGGCACCGTTGTAGGAGCCGAGTTCGACAAAGGCTCCATCGACTTTCATCGAGATTGAGAACCAATCTTGAGATAGCGAGAGCAGAGCAAGCGCTTGAAAAGCTAAGGCAAGCGCAACGCTTCTTGAACGATTCACTTCACCGCTCGCATTGAGTTTGCGGCTGAAACGGCGGCAATTGTCGCCTTGGCCTTGTTCACGGTTTCTTGGTACTCGCTCTGTGCAACCGAATCCAAGACAACTCCGGCACCGGCCTGTATGTGGGCAACGTTGTCACGGATGAAAGCCGTGCGAATAGCAATGGCCAGATCGGAGTTTCCGGCGAAGTCGAAGTAACCCACTACCCCACCGAAGATTCCGCGGTTAGCCGCCTCGATTCGTTCGATTATCTCTAGCGCTTTTGGTTTCGGTGCTCCGCTGAGCGTTCCAGCTGGAAAAGTGGCTCGAAAGACATCAACCGAGGTGGTCTTTGGCAACAGTGTTCCCTCGACGGTTGAAACAAGATGCATGATGTGGCTGAAGCGTCGGATTTGCATAAACTCGCTAACCTCTACAGTGCTCGGTTCACAGACCTTGAGCAGATCATTTCGAGCTAGGTCTACGAGCATGAGATGCTCTGCTGTCTCTTTTGCGTCAG
Source organism: Actinomycetota bacterium (assembly GCA_041160185.1). Classification (GTDB taxonomy): domain Bacteria; phylum Actinomycetota; class Actinomycetes; order Actinomycetales; family Microbacteriaceae; genus Rhodoluna. The sequence goes on along the minus strand of JBEAWS010000099.1, from coordinate 2,319 downwards.
CGATTAAGTTCTCCGCAAAACTGTTGTCAAGCTCTGTTGTGGCTCCTCTAGGGCGCGAACCAGCTATCGGATGCATGGTCACTTTCGATGCCGAGACGGTAGCTAGGGCCTCGGGAGAAGACCCGACAACGGCAAAGGGTCCCGCCTCGTCTTCGAGGTGCAACAGGTACATGTAGGGGCTCGGATTAATCGATCTCAACACTCGGTAGCAGTCCAGAGGTGATGCCGAGACTGGTTCATCGAATCTCTGCGAAAGCACAACTTGAAATACATCGCCGCGTTGAACATGCAGTTTGGCCTCTTCGATTGAAGCCAAAAAGCCGCTCTCTGTGATTCTCGCCTTGGTTTTAGCTGGTGCGTGTCTATCCAGGTCGACCAAAAAAGGTTGGCTCGGCGCTGCCAACTTATCGAGCATGTCTGAGATTCGCGTCTCGGCTTGTTCGAAGGCGACAGCCACGGGTGTCTGGTCAGTTACGAATATGTTCGAGACCAGAAGCAGATTGCCAGTGAGGTGATCGAGAATCACCATGTCTGAAACCATGGAGAGGCAAACGTCTGGGCAAGCGTAGTCAGGAACTTTGATACTGGGCAAAAACTCAATTTCGCGAACCATGTTCCAACTTAGAAAGCCCACTAGACCCGAGGTTAGAGGAGGTAGGTCTGAGTTCGGACTAGCTGTCCACTCTGTGAGCATGGTCTCAATCGCCGCCAAGCCCGAATCCGGCAAAATTCTCGAAGCATCTGGCAGGGCAGAGTCACCAGCCTGTGATTGCCAGCCCACAAGTCCATCCGAGTTCTTAATCAGTGTGCCACGAGTATTCACACCAACGAAGCTGTAGCGCGACCAAACACCTTGGTCTGCCGACTCGAGAAGAAAGGTACCGGAGCGTCCTGATGATAACTTTTCATATACGGTCAGCGGCGTTTCACTAGCAGAGAAGACTGTGCGAACCAGCGGAATGATTCGGTACTCGGATGCCAGGTCGATAACCCGCTCTAGAGACAGCGAGTTCATTACGCCTGCTCAGCGAGCGATCGAAGCGTTCTTATCTGAAGGTTTCTATCCGCTGCTCCGAAAACAGCATTACCGGCAACGAAGGTGTCAGCGCCAGCCGCGGCGGCTCGTGTGATTGTTGAGGCGTCGATTCCACCGTCTACCTGAAGCCAGCAATCCAGCGAAGCATGGTCAATCAGTTTGCGGGCTTGTAAAACCTTATCGAGCGTGCTTTCGATAAGTTTCTGGCCACCAAAACCAGGCTCTACGGTCATGATCAGAAGTTGGTCTATTTCGGCAACAACATCTTCATAGTCCTCGAGCGGGGTTGCAGGCTTGAGCGCCATTCCGGCTCTTGATCCCGCCGACTTTATCTCCTTGGCAAGCGCCGCGGGCATCCTGGTCGCTTCAGCGTGGAAGGTCACTGAGAAGACGCCTAGCTTCGCATACTCGATAGCCCAGCGGTCGACGTCTTCGATCATGAGGTGCACATCTAGTGGTCGACTGGAGAGCTGCTGGAGTCGAGCAACCGTCGCCAACCCGAATGTCAGGTTTGGAACAAAGTGGTTGTCCATAACGTCGACGTGAATCAAATCGCTGTCGCCGATAGTCGCTAGTTCAGATTCGAAATTGGCAAAGTCGGCCGAGAGAATCGAAGGACATATACGAGCGACCATGACAACTAGCCTACCGATTTGGTTATCAGGGCGATAAACATGGCATCGGTCTGATTGATGTGGGGCCAGAGTTGCACAGTCTTTCGACCTTGGTTTAGCTCTAGGCCTGGGTTGATTCGCTTCAGGACCTCTGTGGCATTGAGTAGCTGCACTTGATTAGCAAACTTTCGCTCCAGCAGGTCAACTATTGCCAGGGTCTCACCAGAATGAGGCGAGCAGGTAACGTACGCGAGCACTCCCCCCGGTTTCAGAGCCAAGAAAGCACTCTCGATTAGTGATGTTTGCAGGTTCGCAAGATTAGACACATCGCGCGCGCTCTTCCTCCATCGCGACTCGGGTCGTCTTCGCAGCGAGCCTAGACCCGTGCACGGTGCGTCCAGAAGAATGCGGTCGAAACTCTGCGGCGCATCTGCCCCGATCGTTGTGCCGTCAGATACGAAAACTGGCACGGATGGATCGACCTTGCTGAGCGCCTGAGAAACCAGCTTGGCTCTGTGTTCAGAGATTTCATTGGTCTCCAGAGTTGCGCCTGACTGCTTTGCTATGGCTGCCAAGAGAGCCGCTTTGCCGCCGGGGCCAGCGCACATGTCTAGCCATTTCTCGCCCGCTTTGACTGAGGAGACTGAGGTCAGTGCGAGCGCGGCGAGT
>JBEAWS010000068.1:0-5340 GCA_041160185.1 Actinomycetota bacterium | reverse complement strand
CAAATAGTCAACTGAAGGTTGGGGCTTTCGGCTCTCAATCTCGCGTGCTACAATTTAGTTACCGACGCGGGGTGGAGCAGTTCGGTAGCTCGCCGGGCTCATAACCCGGAGGTCGTAGGTTCAAATCCTGCCTCCGCAACGATACAAAAACCCAGACACTTAGTCTGGGTTTTTTGTTTTGTGCAGAAGTTCGGCAGCGATGACTTTGGCTCTCTATCGTCTAGCCGTGAAAAACATTTCTGTTCTCTCAGCAACTCTCTTATTGCTCGTTGGTTTGCAGCCGTCAGCGGCACAGGCCAATTGCACAACATCTAAATCGGTAGGATTCTCGGCGGGCTCAGTGGTCACGGGTAATCGCGTCGTCATCTGCGCAACCGAATCAAGCCAGAAAATGACGGCATCAAAGTCGACATCAACAACGACTGGTAAACCAAAAAGTTCTGGCAGCACACCTTCATTGCCGAAGCCAGTTTGCCCAACCGTAGTGAGCACCACCGAGCAGATCGTGGCTGCAGCGCTAGCGGGTTGTAGCATTCCGGGGCCAAGCCGCCCGCCTGCGACCAAGCCGGCAACGCCACGCAAAATCGAATCGACCACAAGCAATATCTCGGCCACCTCGCAGAGTGCGCAGGCTGTTCTTGAGCCTCAAGCTCTGGTTGTTTCGGCTTCGAAGAGTGTGCTTCAGGTTGGTGAATCTTTTGTGCTCAGCAGCGACGCGGCTGACCACGAAAAGAGCGCGGTGATTCTCGGCAGGCCGGGCTTTGTTCGATTCACACCAGTTAGCTACCAGTGGTCGGTAGGGGGTGCACCAGATTCGGCGGTGGCAGTGGCGGCTTTTTCTTCGAGCGGCCAGAAATCGCTGAGCCTGCAACTGACCTATCGGGCCAGCACTCGCTTCTCGCTCTCTGAACCTTGGGTCTTTATTGGTCTGGTTACGGCTAGGGCTGATCATCAGGTCTTGGTGCTCGAAGCCGCGCAGAGCATCGCTCAAAGACCTTCGCCAAGACTGGTTAGGGGTTCGTGCGAGAGTTGGCCAAGCAGCTATCGCTGTTAGCCAACTCTCAGGGAGCATTCATAGACTATTCAGGCTAGGTTGCCAAAATTTTGGCAGTAACCCCGGCGAAAGGTCTTCAATGAATAACTTCAACGGTCAATTTCTCTATGACATGCCAAAGCCAGAAGCGCCAAAGAAACTCACCCTCAAGCAGCGCTTGGCTAAGCGCACCACACTTCTTTCGGGAACAGCAGCGATAACCCTCGGGGCAATCGTTGGTGGTTCTGTCGGTGGCGCAGTCGCCATCAGCGCGTTTAACTACATTCAGTCACCAGCGCCAATCGTGGTCAACAACGCAGAGAGCGTCAGCTGGGTCACGGCCGCTTCTGCGGTAGCGCAGCCATCCGTGGTTACTATCTCGGTTTCTTCAGGATCAGAAGGCGGAAACGGCAGCGGCGAGTTCTTGACCGCCGACGGTTACATTCTCACGAACACGCACGTGGTTACCCTTGACGGCGCAACCGGTGAGCCAGAAATTGAAGTGAAGACTTTCGACGGTCGCGTTTATTCGGCGCGACTCATCGGAACCGACCCGACCATCGACTTGGCGGTCATCAAGATTGACGCACCAACTACTTTCACCCCAATCGTCTTTGCCGACAGCGACAAGATAAACGTTGGTGACAACGTTGTTGCAATTGGCGCGCCACTTGGCTTGTCGAACACGGTAACCAAGGGAATCGTTTCTGCCCTGAACCGAACCATCCAGGTTGCCTCTGCTGCCGCGCCAGACAAGAACAGCACCGGGCTTGAGTTTTGGAGCAACCAAAGCTCTGCTCCGCCAATCAACATCGACGTGATCCAAACCGATGCAGCCATCAACCCCGGAAACTCGGGAGGAGCGCTCGTCAATCAAAAGGGTGAACTTGTCGGCGTCAACGTGGCAATCGCTACCGCCGGAAGTTCTGGTTCGCGGGCCGGCAGCATCGGCGTTGGTTTTGCAATCCCATCAAACATCGCCAAGCGAGTGGCTACAGAAATCATGCAGACCGGCAAGGCCAGTCACGGATTACTCGGCGCAATGGTCAGCTATGCGACTAATTCTGAGTCGAGTGCCAGCTTCTCTGTCGGTGCCCGAGTTGAGAGGGTAACCGAGGGTGGCGCGGCTGAGGCTGCAGGCATTCGCAAGGGTGACGTCATTGTGCGATTCAACAACCGAGCCATTTCATCTTCATCAGAACTAACCGCTGCAGTGCGCCAGCAACCCGCTGGGGCTAAGGCCACAATCGAATACATTCGCGATGGCAAGACCGTGAAAGTCTCGGTTACGCTTGGCAACGCAGACGATCTCGGATAGGACCATGAACGAAAACCCAACCGAAACACTAGGTGGTTCGACAACTCTTCTTGAAGAACAGGTTCAGAATCTTGAGCCGGGTGATCACGAAAGATTTGCCCACTTCGTGAAGAAAGAAAAGATTGTCGAGTCTGCTGTCTTGGGAACGCCCGTGGTTGCCCTCTGCGGCAAAGTCTGGACGCCGAGCAGAGATCCGCAAAAGTTTCCGGTCTGCCCGGAGTGCAAAGAGATTTACGAATCCATGCCAAACCCAGATGAGCCGGCTGACAAGTAGCTTTCGCTAGATCAGTTCGGTCACAATCGCAGCTTCGCCGCGCATCAGGCGCAAACCTTGAAGTGGCAACTCTGCCTTAACTAATTTGTGGTGCTCGCGCGCGCGAGCGGTTGCATCCTTGCCAATAAATTCTTCGTTGATCTGACCGGCTTGAACAAAGTTGACTGTCAGGGCACGGTCATTGGCGTCGTGGCTAACTTGAACTTCAGAACCAATTACTTCTGCGGTTGCGGTGCCGTGAGAATCGATTCGACGTATCGCGTGTTTGCGACCGCCCACGTTAGTTTTTAGAGCCGACTTTTTCGCGACGCTCTGCCACTGCCCGTTCTCACCCTCGAACGAAACCAGTTTGTAGACGAAGCCGGCGGTTGGCGAGCCCGAGCCGGTTGCCACGGATGTTCCCACGCCGTAAGCATCGACCGCGGCAGTGGCCAGGGCGGCGATGGCAAATTCATCGAGATCGTTGGTCACCGTGATTTTGGTTTTTGTTGCACCGAGAGAGTCAAGCAGCGCTCGCACTCGATTAACCTCGACACCAAGATCGCCAGAGTCGAGCCTGACCCCGCCGAGGTTCGGAGCGAGCGCGATGGCCTTGCGCACCGCAGAATCGACATCGAAGGTGTCGACCAAGAGAGTGGTCTGTTCTCCGAAGGTTTCGAGCTGAGCCTTGAAGGCCTGTTCTTCGGTGTCGTGCAAAAGCACGAATGAGTGTGCGGCAGTGCCCATGGTCTTGATTCCCCAGGTTCGGCCTGCCTCAAGATTTGAAGTTGCGTCGAAGCCCGCGATGTAAGCGGCTCGAGCAACGGCCACGGCGGCGTGCTCGTTAACTCGGCGACCACCCATCTCGGCCAGGAATCTTCCGTTTGCTGCGGTCGCCATGCGCGATGCCGCGGCAGCCACAGCAGAGTCGGAATTTAGAATCGAGAGAATCAGTGTTTCAAGCAAAACCGCTTCGGCAAAAGTCGATTCGACCGTAAGCACCGGAGAGTTTTCAAAGAAAATCTCGCCCTCTCGATAACCAGAAATGTTTCCGCTGAATTTGTAATTCGCCAACCACTCGAGCGTCTCGTCGTCAACGACTTTTTCTGATTTGAGCCAGGCCAGCGTCTCGGCGTCGAAACGAAAATTGTGCAGCAGTTCGAGAAGGCGGCCGGTGCCAGCCACAACTCCATAGCGTCGCCCGGCTGGCAGGTGTCTGGTGAAAACTTCGAACACGCATCGCCTGTCGGCGGTGCCAGCGCGGCGAGCCGCCTGCAGCATGGTCAGCTCATAGCGGTCGGTCATCAGAGCGGTGGTTGAAAGCACGAAACCAGCCTACCTTCGCTCAAACGGGCCGCAGTTAGACTATTTGCGTGAACGATGCCCCAATAGGAATTTTCGACTCCGGAGTCGGCGGCCTAACTGTTGCCAGGGCGATAATCGACCAACTTCCAAACGAGTCGATCGTTTACCTCGGCGACACCGCCAACTCTCCATACGGCCCGAAGGGCATCCAAGAGGTTAGAGACTTAGCCATTTCGGTCATGGATCGCCTGGTCGATGAGGGAGTCAAACTTCTTGTAATCGCCTGCAACACTGCGTCGGCTGCCGTGCTTAGAGACGCTCGTGAGCGCTACACCGAAGCGCGTGGCATCCCAGTGGTTGAAGTGATTCAGCCGGCGGCACGCAAGGCTGTTGCCTCGACCAGAAACCATCGCGTTGGAGTTATCGGCACCTCGGCAACCGTTACCTCGAGGGCTTATGACGACGCCTTTGCTGCTGCGGTCGACTTGAAGATCACGAGTGTCGCCTGCCCAGAGTTCGTCGACTACGTTGAGCGAGGCATAACCTCGGGGCCAGAACTGCTGAAGTTGGCTGAGGGCTACCTCGGCCCAATTCGCGAGGCCGGAGTCGACACCCTGGTGCTTGGCTGCACCCACTATCCGCTGCTAACCGGAGCCATCAGCTATGTGATGGGCGAAGACGTGACTCTGGTGTCTAGTGCCGAAGAGACCGCAAAAGATGTTTACCGAACCCTGGTTGAGCACAATCTGCTTCGCACGGCAACAACAAAACCTTCGCTGCGCTTTCTTGCCACCGGTGACGAGAAATCTTTCGGAACTTTGGCTCGTAGATTCTTGGGCCCAGAGGTCGCAAGCGTTGAACACGTAACACCTTAGAGAGGCAAGAGATGACCAGCAGAGTTGACGGACGCACAGCAGACCAATTGCGAGAGATCACAATTGAGCGCGGCTGGAGTGATCACGCCGAAGGGTCGGCTCTGATCTCATTCGGTGGCACAAAAGTTTTGTGCACCGCTTCTTTCACTCCTGGCGTTCCTCGCTGGAAGGTCGGCAAGGGCGAGGGCTGGGTCACCGCAGAGTATGCGATGTTGCCGAGGGCGACACACGACCGCAACGATCGTGAAGCGGTAAAAGGAAAAGTCGGCGGCAGAACGCACGAGATTTCTAGACTGATCGGTCGTTCGCTTCGCGCCATCATCGACGTTCGCGAACTCGGCGAAAACACCATCGTGATTGACTGCGATGTTCTGCAGGCCGATGGAGGAACCCGAACCGCGGCAATCACCGGCGCCTATGTTGCGCTGCACGATGCAATTGAGTGGGCAAAAGCCAACAAGCACATTCCCGCCAAGTCGAAACCGCTAACCGACAGCGTGGCCGCGGTATCGGTGGGCATCATCGACCAGGTTGCGTTTCTAGATTTGGCCTACAC
>JBEAWS010000125.1:0-3398 GCA_041160185.1 Actinomycetota bacterium | reverse complement strand
GTTTCGTACTCAACATATAACTTGTCATACTCAACAGCTGCCGACTCGTTAGGTTGATAAACGCCGCGATTCGATTTGCCCATGGCTTCAGCGGCATCGCGAATGTTTGCATATTCACCAGCCGCAACCGCTGCGTGAATTGCCGAGCCGAGTGCTGGCCCCTGCTCGCTAGCAATCGTCGAAAGCGGCAGGCGGGTTACATCGCTGTAAAGCTGCATCAAGAACTTGTTCTTCAGAAGACCTCCGGCCACGATGAACTCGGTCACCGGCACTCCAGACTTTTGAAAAGTCTCAACAATTTTTCTAGTGCCAAATGCGGTTGCCTCGAGCAATGCGCGATAGATCTGCTCGGGTTTCGTGGTGAGAGTTGCGCCAATCACCAAACCGCTGAGTTCGTGGTCAACCAGAACGCTGCGGTTTCCGCTGTGCCAGTCGAGCGCGACTAATCCGTGTGCACCGACCGGTTCTTCGGCCGCCAAATCGGTCAGATGCTGATGGATGCTCTTGCCAGCCTTCTCGGCAGCTTCAAAATATTCGGCCGGAACTTGATTGTTCACATACCAGGCGAAGATGTCGCCAACCCCAGACTGACCGGCTTCGTAGCCGTAGAGACCGCTGACTATGCCGCCATCGACGACACCGCACATTCCCGGAACCTCGACGAGCTTGTCGCTGTTCATCACGTGACAGGTAGAAGTTCCCATGATGGCAACCATCTGCCCTGGCTCGGTGGCCTGCGCTGCCGGGGCGGTGACGTGGGCATCGACGTTGCCAACGGCCACCGTGATGCCCTCGCGAAGGCCGGTCCAGGCAGCTGCCTCGGCGGTTAGCTTGCCTGCTTCTGCACCGAGTTGCCCGATTTCGTGATCGAGTTTTTCAACGGCAAAGTCTGCAAAGCCTGGGTTTAGTGCGGCAAAGAATTCTTTCGACGGATACTCGCCATCCTGAAGATTGCCCTTGTAACCGGCGGTGCAGGCGTTGCGAACATACTTGCCGCAAAGCTGCCAGATAATCCAGTCAGCCGCCTCAACAAACTTGAACATGCGGTCGTAAATTTCTTGGTCTTCTTCGAAAAGTTGCAGTCCCTTGGCAAGTTCCCACTCAGACGAGATTTGCCCACCGTAGCGCGGCATCCACGCTTCGTTTCGGTCTCGACCTAGCTGGTTGATTCGGTCTGCGTGAGGTTGCGCAGCATGATGCTTCCAGAGTTTCACGTAGGCGTGAGGGCGATCTTTAAACTCAGCAAGATTCGAAAGCGGAGTGGAGTCTTCTAGCACCGGCAAAATTGTGCAGGCCGTGAAGTCGGTTGCAATTGCAACCACATCGGCCGCATCAATCTTGGCGAGTCTGATTGCCTCTGGCACAGCATGCTTCAAAACTTCTACGTAGTCATTTGCATCCTGCAGCGCCCAGTCTGGCCCGAGCGCTTTTCCAGAAGAGTTGAGTCGCTCATCCATGACGGCATTTGGATATTCGAAGACGGCACTTGCCAACTCGTGTCCGTCTGAGACCCGAACAACTAACGCGCGTCCAGACAACGTTCCGTAGTCGACCCCGATTGTGTACTTCTCACTCATTTGCTGTTCGCCTATCTACTTTTAACTCTTGCTGCCGAATCGCGCAGCACCAACTGCGGCTTGATTATTGCCATTTTCGCCCGCCGGTTGCCGGCAAGATCGCTCAGCAACATCTGCATAGCGAGTTCGCCGAGTTGGGTGAAGTCTTGCCTCACGGTGGTGAGCGCAGGAAAGAAGTACGGTGCTTCGGGCAAATCGTCAAAGCCGACAAGACTGACATCTTCTGGAACCGAGATCGCGCGCCCCGAGAGCGCCTTGATTAGACCGAGCGCTAAGTGGTCGTTGGCCGTGAATATTGCGGTCGGCGCTTTATGGTCAAAGTTCAGCTCGACCCCAAGCCGATAACCCGTCTCAGAGGTCCAGTCGCCCTGAATAATCTGCTCCTCTAGGCCTGCCTCAGCCATCGCCCGCTGGTAACCGCGCAGACGACTATTTGCCTCTGAAGAAGTTGCCGGCCCGGCGATGTGCAGAATTCGTCGATGGCCCAACTCAATTAGATGGCGAGTGGCCATGTAGCCGCCGTCAAGGTTGTCGATCGAAACGGCCTGAACGCCCTTGGCTTCGTCATCGGCGTCGATTGCCACGAGCTTGACGTTGGGAAGCATCGAAGACGTGAGTTTCAACACCTCAGATCCGAGTGCAATCGTGGCTACACCTTCAACATGCATCTTGGATAGGTGCTCGATGCCTTCAACCCAGGATTCGGGAGAGTCACTTCTAATTGCCACGGTGATCGCAAAGTAGCCGGCCTGCCTGGCTTGTCGCTCCATCGCATTTAGCATTCCAGCCGGACCATAAAGCCCGGTGTCGGCAACCAACAGGCCAATCATGTTGCTCTTTGCGGTTACCAGCGAACGGGCTGCCGGGTTCGGTTGATAGCCGAGTTTGACCATCGCATCTTCGACCCGCTGTCGAGTTGCCAGCCTGATATTTGGCTGATCATTTAGAACTCTAGAAACCGTCTGGTGCGAAACTTCTGCGAGGGCAGCAACGTCGTAAATGTTTGGCTTCTTAGCGCTCACTTTTCGAACACCAGCTGCTGCGCGAGTCGCTCTAGGCAACTCTCGAATGTAGTTTGATCGGCTGCTCGGGCATCATCGCCGACCATTTTGGTAAAGCCGATCGAAAGTTTTGATTGCTTGCCATCAAGTTTGATTTCTATTTCACCAAACAGCTCGCTATTAATCACAACTCGTCGGCCAACATCCACCAAAGAAAAAACCGCACGCTTAAATTCTTCGGCAACGTCAGCAAGGAAAATTTTGCCAGAGGTACGAACATCGGTTTTTTCGGTCTTGTGCAACCAGCTGGTCAACCCGGCGGCCGTTGTGACTAGCTTGAAGGCATTTTCTTCAGTCACAGAGAACGCAATGCTACGCTCGACTCGAAGTCGAGAGAGGCTCGGATCTGGCTTGGGCGACTTTGCGAAACCCACCCAGTTGTCGTTAGCCAATTGGCTTGCTCACATTCATGCGCATAAATGTGTAGGCGTAGATGGCGAAAAGCATGGCGAAGGCCGAGTGCGCCAAGAAGTGAACCTGCGATACCGAATCGAACCAGTCGCCACCGAGCAGCGGGTTTAGCCAGACCAGAGATAGCGGCACGGCTAGGAATCCCAGGTATGCCTTGGTTTTGAAGGCACGGTATGCCGCAACGGCTGCTGCAGCGAAAGCCAGCGCTGACATGAATGGCTCGTAGGCTCCAGCCGGATTCAGAAAGGTCTCGAGGGCAAAGATCACGGCTATCGCGGCCACGGCGATGCTAACGCGAGCGTCCTTGGCGTAGTTTCCCAGCGGTTTCCACTGCATTTCTTTGCTCATC
>JBEAWS010000102.1:0-3769 GCA_041160185.1 Actinomycetota bacterium | reverse complement strand
GCGTTGTTGTGCAGAAACCCATCCGTGGTAACCAACTCGACGCGCGGAGTCGAAGGCCAGCGCGACAACATCTCTTTGAGCAAACGAGCAACCGTGCTCTTGCCCACCGCAACCGAACCGGCCACACCGATGATAAAAGGGGTGCGCTTGGCGCGTTCACCCAAAAACTCTGAGGCCTGCGAGTGCAGCTGCTGCGCCTGGGTCACATAAAGATTGAGCAGTTGGCTAAGTGGCAGGTAAACATCGGCAACCTCTTTGACATCTAGAAAGTCGCCGAGACCGCGAATCTGCGAAATTTCTTGCTCGGTGAGTGGCATTTCGGTCGATCGGCCGAGCGCAGCCCAGTCTGCACGCGAGATTTCGACAAATGGGCTCACAGAAGCCCTGTCGCTCGTTCTTTCAACCGTCACAAAGAGCCATTCTGCCGTAAATTAGGAGTCATGTGCGGAATCGTGGGTTATGTGGGCCCGAAATCGACCCTAGAGGTTCTAATCGGGGGTCTTCGACGTCTCGAATACCGTGGCTACGACTCAGCAGGCGTCTCGGTGATTTCACCGGATGGCCACCTTGAAACTCGCAAGAAGGCTGGCAAACTGGCGAATCTGATTGCCGAGATCGAAGAACATCCGCTTCCTGTTTCGCACGTCGGTATCGGCCACACTCGCTGGGCAACCCACGGTGCACCAACCGACGGAAACGCCCACCCGCATCTCGGCGGCCGCCACCAGAAACTTTCACTAATTCACAACGGCATCATCGAGAACTTTGCAGAGCTCAAGGCCGAGCTCGTCGCCGCGGGCACAGCCTTTACCAGCGAAACCGACAGCGAAGTGGCCGCCCACCTGATTGCTCGTGAGTTCGAAAAGACGAACGACCTGGTTTCGGCTTTCGCCGCGGTCGTGGTTCGACTGCACGGGGCATTCACCATTTTGGTGATTGACGAAGATCAACCCGATGTGGTCATGGCTGCCCGTCGAAACGCTCCGCTTGTTATCGGGCTTGGCGATGGCGAAAACTTCTTGGGCTCAGACGTAGCCGCGTTCGTTGAACACACCAAGCGAGCAATCAGCGTCGGTCAAGACGAGATTGTGATTCTGCGCGCAGACTCGGTTGAGGTTCGAACCTTCGATGGCAAGCCGGTGCAGCCAGAAGAATTCACTGTCGACTGGGATGCCTCGGCGGCAAGCAAGGGTGGCTGGTCTTCTTTCATGGCCAAAGAAATCGCAGATCAGCCTCAGGCGGTAGCCGACACTCTGATGGGTCGCCTGAACTCTGACGGCTCGGTTCGCCTCTCTGAAATCGATGGCCTTTCGCACGACGACATAAAGAACCTAGAACGCATCATCATTCTGGCTTGCGGCACCGCAGCCTATGCCGGCGACATTGCCAAGTATGGAATCGAAAAGTGGTCGCGCATTCCGGTGCAGGTCGAACTCTCACACGAGTTCAGATACCGCGATCCAATCGTCACCAAGAACACCCTCATCGTTGCCATCTCACAGTCTGGCGAAACCATGGATACCCTCATGGCAGTTCGCTACGCGAAAGAACTCGGCGCCAAGGTGCTTGCCATTTGCAACACCCAGGGAGCCACCCTCGCGCGCGAGAGCGATGCCGTCATCTACACCCACGCCGGCCCCGAGGTGGCAGTTGCTTCGACCAAGGCGTTAACCGCCCAGATCACCGCCGGCTATCTGCTCGGCTTGTTCCTAGCGAGCATCCGTGGGGCAGTGCCAGCCGCAGAGCTAAAGCGAGTCGGCCTAGACCTGCTCAAGATGCCCGGCCGAGTTTCGCAGGTTATTGCAGGGCTCGAGCAGGCTCAGCGCCTCGGCACAGCAATGGCAGACGCCAAGTCGGTCTTGTTCCTTGGCCGCAACGTCGGTTTTCCGGTGGCCATGGAGGGCGCGCTCAAGCTCAAGGAGCTCGCCTACATTCACGCCGAGGGCTTCGCGGCCGGCGAGCTGAAGCACGGCCCAATCGCACTTATCGAAGAGGGCCAGCCTGTGATTGTCATCGTGCCAAGCCCGCGCGATGAAGAGAGCCTGCACCCAAAGGTGATTTCGAACATTCAAGAGATTCGCGCTCGCGGAGCAAAGGTAATCGCAATTGCTGAAGAAGGCGACAACCAAGTTTCGAGCTACGCAGAGAACGTGATTTTTGTTCCAGAGTGCGAACCGCTGCTCGCCGCGATTCTCACCGTGATTCCGCTTCAGACCTTTGCGCTCGCGCTTTCGACCGCCAAGGGTCTCGATGTTGACCAGCCACGAAACCTGGCCAAGTCGGTAACGGTCGAATAGGCCAAAATGATTATCGGCGTTGGCGTTGACTTGGTCGACTTGGCTAGATTTGAAAACTCGCTCGAGAAGAATCCCGGTTTGATCGAAAAGATTTTTCACACGGATGAACGCGGCGTCGCAACCAAAACTCTGGCTGGCAGGTTTGCCGCCAAAGAGGCACTCATAAAAGTTTTCGGTGACTCAAAGCCAATGCGTTGGCACGACGTTCGGGTTTCGAAAGACGAACTCGGCAAGCCAGAGATAAACCTTTTCGATGCCACCGCAGAGTATGCGAAGTCTCGCGGCATCGACTCCCTGCACCTTTCAATTTCGCACGACGGAAACTCTGCGATTGCTTTTCTCGTGGCAGAAGGTTCATGATGCGCGAACTCGTAATTGATCTCGACGCTATCGAGGCGAACCTAAACGTCTACAGAAAGCGCGCACCCGGGGCGAAGATTATGGCCGTGGTTAAAGCTGACGCCTACGGCCACGGAATGTTTGAGGTTGCCCTAAAGCTCGATCGCGCCAAGGTCGATTACTTCGGTGTTGCCGATGTCGACGAGGCTCTGCACCTGCGCGAAGGTGGTCTCGAGACTCCGATTTTGGCTTGGCTGCACGACCCAAACGACCGATTCACCGAAGCGCTCGCCGCCAATATCGAGCTTTCGGTTGCCAACCTCGATCACCTAGAACGCGTTGCCGACGCAGCTCGACTCACCGGCAAGGTGGCTCGGGTGCACCTCAAGGTCGACACCGGTTTGAGTCGCAACGGCTCGACAATCGAAGAGTGGCCCGCCCTGGTTACCGCGGTGGTGGCGCTGTGTGACGAGCAGCTGCTTGAGTGCGTGGGCGTCTTCAGCCACCTGAGCAGCACATCCGAGGTCGATGACCGGGCTCAGATTGTGCGATTCGACGAGGCCGTAGACGTCGCAAAGAGACTGGGTCTCGACTTTGAGTTGCGCCACCTAACCGCCTCTGACGGAACCTTGAGCTACCCAGACGCCAACTACGAGATGGTTCGCATCGGGGTCGGCCTCTATGGCCTTTCTCCGTTTGTCGACCGCACCTCTGCCGACTTTGGTTTGCGCCCGGCCATGACCGCGCGAGCGCTGGTCACCCAAACCAAGCGAGTCAAGGCCGATGTCGGCATCTCTTACGGCTACATGGTTCGCACCAAGGCTGAGACCACCCTCGCCTTGGTTCCGATTGGTTACGCCGAGGGTCTGCCGCGCAACGCCAGCGGCAAGGCCGAGGTTTCGATCAAGGGCAAGCGCTACAAAATCGAATCGCGAATCGCAATGGATCAGTTTGTGATTGACGTTGGCGACGACGACGTTTCGGCTGGCGACGAAGTTGTGATCTTTGGCGATCCGAGTTTGGGTGTGCCGAGTGCAGACGAATTGGCCGCAGCGGCAGACACCATCAACTACGAAATTGTTACTCGAATGGGTGGCCGTTTTCGCTATACCTTCATCGGTGCAGCAGAATAG
>JBEAWS010000076.1:0-9663 GCA_041160185.1 Actinomycetota bacterium | reverse complement strand
GTGATTGGCGGTAGAAACTTTTTTGCACGGATGCCGGTTGACTTAGTCATTAGTCGACGGTGTTTGATCCGGTGTGTTTGTTGTATGCGCGAACAACTTTTTCTGGCTTGCCATCCATGATTAGTTCGCCCTTTTCAATCCAGATCACTCTGGTGCAGGTGTCGAGAATCGACTTCATGCTGTGGCTGACCAAGAAAACCGTTCCGGCGTGGTCGCGCATTTCACGCATGCGGGCTTCCGAACGATTGCGAAACTCTTGGTCGCCAACGGCCAAAGCCTCGTCGATGATCAAGATGTCGTGGTCGCGAGAGGCCGCAATCGCGAAGCGAAGACGAGCCGACATGCCAGACGAATAGGTCTTCATCGGCAGGTCGATGAACTCCTCAAGGCCGGCAAACTTGGTGATGGCTTCTGCGTTGGCGTTGATCTCTTTGCGGGTGTAACCCATAGCCAAACCGCCGAGCAAGATGTTCTTCAGGCCCGAGATTGCGGGCAGCAGCACCGCGCCGACGCCCAGCAGCATTGGCCTGGCCGAGGCATAGATAGCGCCGCTTTCGATTGGGTTTAGACCAGCGATGGCGGTCATCAGGCTCGACTTGCCCGAACCGTTTGAGCCGATGATGCCAACCGACTCGCCCTCGTAAACAGTGAAGCTAACCGACTTCACGGCGTGCACCTCGCGCAGTTGCATCTTGCGAGACATGAAACCGCCACCGACGGTTCTGCGAGTTGCTTTGCGCCCGCTAGCAAAAACTTTGTAAACCACGTTTACGTTGTCGACAATCACAACCGGCTTTTGCGCTTTAGATTTCGCGGCCATAGCGCTCCTCTGCTCTCCAGAAGAAGACGGTTCCGACGATCAACAAACCGAACGCCCAGGCAACAGCGGCAATCCACATGCCCGCGGTCATCACGTAGCCTTCGACCATCGCTCCGCGAGCTAGCGAGATGTAAACATAGACCGGGTTCCAGGTGGCAATTTGCATCGCTACCGGATAATCCTTGAGAACTGTTTCGATGCTGAAGAAGATGCCCGAAACGTAAAACATCACGCGGGTCAGAAATGGGTTCAACTTGTTTAGGTCTTGAACGTGCACGGTGAGTCGGGCAGAGATAGTTGCCAGACCAAAACCAAAAACCACCATCAGCAGCAGAATCGGAATCAGATAGAGCCAGTTCCAGGTGACTTGCTGCTGAAACAAGAGCAGGGTAATCAGCAAGAGCGCCACCTGAGGCAACAGCGAGAAGACCTGCTGAATTAGCGCGTTGATCGGCAGCAGTATTCGCGGAAAACTCAGCGACCTAACCAGACCGATGTTCGAGGTGACCGAGTTTGCTCCCGACGAGTAAGCCCCCTGCAAGAACGAGAACAAGAAAACGCCGGTAATCAAAAACGGGATGAAGTTTTCGGGTCTAGAACCGCCGAGCAAAATGCCAAAAATCAATCCGTAGACAGCGGCCTGCAGGGTTGGCACCAGAACCAGCCACCAGCGACCCAGACGGTTTCTCGAGCTGTTGGCCTGATCGGTGTAGAGCGCCATGACATAGGCAAAGTCGCGCCTCTGCCAGGCGTGCTTTACATAGGAAAGTAGCGATTCGCGAGCGCCGACCTTGGTTAGCCCGTTTTGCTTGGCATATTCGGCAAGTGACACTGCCGCCTCCTCAAGCGATTAGCAGCCCCGCGGGGCTTTGTAGAAGTTTAGCCGAGGGGCTACTTTGAGCCGTTAGCCTCAAGCGCTGTCTTGACCATGGCCCTAATCGCAGCAAAGTCGGGGCGAACCTGGTCGACCAGTGGCGGCACGAGGGCCAGCGGCTCGATTCCGTGTTTGCGAGCCTTGGTGGCTAGCTCAACGTAGGTCGAAAGCATCGGCCCAGGAATATCGGTTTTCACAAGCTTCTTGCCCGCCGAGGCGATGTCTTGAAAACGAGTCAGCACGTTAGCTGGTTCCATCTGCTTCAAGACCGCGTTCTCAACTTCGTGCTGGCGCCGCATGCGGTCGTAGTCAGAAGTTAGGTGACGCGATCGCGCATACCAGAGCGCGAGGTAGCCATCCATGCGTTGCTGGCCAACCTCGATCCAACCCTTGGCGTCGCTGGCGTCGTCGCGCTGACCGCCAATCGGCAAACGCTGCTTCACGTTTATATCGATTCCGCCGAGCGAATCGATGAGCGACGAGAACGCCGCCATGTCGATGATTACGTATGACTGAATGGTGAGCCCGGTCACCCACTCAACCGCATCACGAGTTGCTTCGATACCCGGTGTCGAACCCTGACGTTCGGCATCAGGATATAGCTCGGCGTGATTGTCAGTGACATCTTTATAGATTGCATTAATCAAACAGTCAACGCCGCAGCTCCAACCATCGGGATAAACCTGCAGCATCGGTGACCCTGAAGAAAAACTAACCCGCTGCATGTTTCGCGGAATTCCGATGTTTACAGTTTTGCCGGTGGTCGCGTCGATGCTAACCACCGAGATGCTGTCGGGGCGAAGCCCGAAGCGATCGTCGCCCGAGTCGCTACCGAGCAAGAGAATGTTGTATCGGCCGTTCACCGGCGAGGTGAATCCGCCCTGATTGAAGATTGAGCCGAGCGCTCCAGCCGAGACTCCCGCGGTGTTGCCAGCCCACGAAATGACGCTGGTTCCAAGGATGGCGGCCAGCGCCAGCCCGGTAAGCGCTATCCAGCGGTCTCGGCTATAAAGCCTGCCGAGCCGCATCAGCCTCATGGTGTCGAAAGCTAGCACGGCAAAAATTAGGGCGTAGCCAAGCAGCGCAACGGCAATTACCGAGACCAGAATCGGCATGGTCACAATCGCAACCAACCAACTGCGGTTAATCAATCCGATGATCAGCGCGAGAAGACCGAGTGCCCACATCACCAGCGTCGCGGTGATTCCGATTCGAGCTAGCTTGCGATTTCCGGCAACCAGTTGCGCAGATCCGGGAACCACAACCGTCAACACGATTAACCACCAGGCACGCTTGCGCATCTGTTCTGGGGTTGCGCGATCAACATTTTTGAATGGAGAGCGCGACGACGTGGCCGACGTCGCAGAATTTCTTGGCGAGCGATTTAGAGTTGCGATTTTAACTTCGCATTCTTCTCGGCGACCTGGTCTTTGAGCGACTCGGTGAAGGCGCTCAATTTCAGGGCAAGTTTTTCGTCGAACGCACCCAAGATTCTGGCCGCAAGAATGCCGGCATTTTTAGCGCCGTTGATTGAGACGGTTGCCACCGGAATTCCGGCGGGCATTTGAACAATCGAAAGCAACGAATCCATACCGTCGAGTTTTGCGAGGGCAACAGGCACCCCGATAACCGGAAGCGTTGTGACCGAGGCCAGCATGCCCGGAAGGTGAGCCGCTCCGCCGGCTCCGGCGATTACGACCTTGAGTCCGCGACCGGCGGCGGCTTTGCCCCACTCGATCATTCGCTCTGGGGTGCGGTGCGCCGAGAGCACCTCGACCTCGCACTCGAAGCCAAAGTCTTTGAGAACTTGAACGGCGTCGGCCATGATCGGCCAGTCTGAGTCTGAGCCCATGACAACGCCGATTAGCGGATGTTCCGGCATAAGGGCTCCCATCGTTCGAACCCTTTGATTTTAAGTGCGGTGGGGCTAGATGCCGCGGAGCAAAACGGCTGCGGCGGCATTGGCCTCGGCAAGCAGAACTTCGGCATTTGAGCCAACCACAGTGATGTGACCCATCTTTCTGCCCTTTCGAGGTGACTTGCCGTAGTCGTGCAAGTGCACGGATGGATAGCTCGCACGCACCTCAGCGAAGCGAGGCTCGAACTCGTGCTGGTCGTCGACTCCGAGCAGATTGAGCATCACTGCGTGCTCGGCCACGAGTTCGGTGCTGCCGAGCGGAAGGTCGGCAACTGCTCGCAAGTGCTGCTCGAATTGCGAAGTGACAGAACCTTCGATTGAAAAGTGGCCCGAGTTATGAGGTCGCATCGCGAGTTCGTTAATCAGCAGTCGACCGTCGCGTGCCTCGAACATTTCAACAGCTAGAACACCCGTGACCGAGAGACCCTCGGCGATTTTCTTCGCAACCTCGCGCGCCTGTTGCATAAGTTCTTTAGAAGAATTTGGTGCCGGTGCGATGACCACCGAACACACTCCATTGACCTGGCGAGTTTCAACAAGAGGCCAAGCAGCAAATTCGCCGCTCGAGTTTCGAGCCGAGAGCTGGGCAAGTTCGCGAACAAAATCGACCTTTTCTTCGGCAAGCAAAGAGCCTCCGAATTTGTCTATGTTCTCTAGCCAGTCGTTTGCCTCGGCCGAGGATCGCACAACACGAACGCCCTTACCGTCGTAGCCACCGATTGGAGTTTTCAAGACGACAGCGCCACCCTGCTCACCGATGAATTCATCGAGCTCAGAAGCCGATTGAATTTCTGCCCAGGCCGGCATGGGTAGGTCAAGCATTGCCAGTCGCTTTCGCATCTGCAATTTGTTTTGCGCGAATGCCAGTGCCGAAGCTGCCGGCTGCACACGCGTGCCGCGACTCTCGAGCTCTTCGAGAATTGTCAGCGGAACGTGTTCGTGATCGAAAGTGATGACATCGACGGTCTCGGCAAAACCCGCCACGACATTCAACTGGGTGTAGTCGCCAACCATGCTCGCGGCCGCCCGCGCAGAAGAACCCTCAGCCTCGGCCAAAACGCTGAAATCAACACCCGCTCCATTGGCGGCATCGGCCATCATTCGGGCCAGTTGGCCGCCGCCGATAGCGCCGATGCGGGGTGTGTTCATGGGTCTATTGTCGCAAAGAATCCAGGTGGCAGCCCGCCGCCGCGAGCCGCTAGGAGCTCAGGTTGGCAGCCGCGCGAAGCTCGGCCACCAGTCGCTTGGCCTTTGGCATGCGCTCGAGCACCAGGCGTTCGCCTTCTCGTCTGCCGAGTGAAACGGTTCGCCCGCGCAGCAGTTCGATCGAGGTGATGTCACCGAGAGACAACTCGGTGGTCTTCTGCCCAAAGATTCCGTCACGAACGATGAGTCGAGATGTGGTCAGCTCGACATAGAAGTTGAGGTGTTTTATCGTCGGCACCAACCAGAAAAAAACAGCGAGCAGCCCGGCCACCGAATAAGCGGCATAGATCAGCCACTCGTCAACTACTCGGTTGCTGACGTAACTCAAAATGGCGGCGGCCAAAAAGAGTGCGAACAACGAGAAAGTCATCGACCACCAGGTGCGACGAATTCTCGCAATCACCTGTTCTTCTTGAAAAGCCACGTGCTAATTGTGTCGCAGGTGAACTACATCGCCAACAGAAACCGAACGTGTTTCAGAATTGTTTTTTACTACGAGGCGACCAACCGTATCGATGGCAATGGCCTCTCCCAAAAACTCTTTGTCGTCAGGCAAAACAACTCGAACCTCGCGACCGATAGTTGCGCACGCTTCGCTAATTTGTGCGTGCAATTCTGAACCACCAACCTCACCCGCGAACGCGATGAAGTCGTCAACCAAGCTGCGCAGATTCTTTAGGTAGGCGGCTAGCAAGTCATCAATCGAGTCGATGTGAATGCCTTCTATGGAAAGAGAGGTTGCGGTTTCGACCGGCAACTGTTCGATGTTCTGAAAAACGTTGACTCCGGCACCGACCACTACCCCGTTTGCATCGGGCAGCAACTCGCTCAAGACTCCGCACACCTTCTTATCTCCGATGAGAACATCGTTTGGCCACTTCACCGTGGCCCGCTGGCTCGCGGCAAACTGCGAGACCGCATTGGACATGGCCAAACCTGCGATAAGTGGCAGCCAGGCGAACTGGGTCGCCGGCACCGTGCCGGGTCGCAACAGCACTGAGACAAATAGTGAGCTGCCCGCCGGTGCCTGCCACTCGCGACCAGAACGACCGCGCCCTGCGGTTTGCTCGGCAGCGACCAGAACCGAAAAGTGCCCGAAGTCGCTGGTCTGGGCTTTGGCACTGGCAAGCAGATCGGTGTTGGTCGACCCTGTGGTCGCCACCCAATCGAACCGGCTAGCCAACGGCGATGACTTTGGAAAACTCATGCCTAAAGGCTAGTCTCTGTAGCAATTCACAGCAAAAACCCCATTTTGCTTTCGGATATCTTCAAATTCTCGGAGGTTTTCACGGGCTAGGGTTGCTTTTATGACTTCTCCGAAACCAGTCGACGACATGTCAACCACAGCAGGAAAACTGCAGGACCTGAAGAACCGATACCACGAAGCCGTTCACGCCAGCGGTGAGGCGGCCGTAGAGAAGCAGCACGCCAAAGGAAAAAAGACGGCTCGCGAGCGCATCGAATTGCTGCTCGACGAAGGCTCGTTCGTTGAACTCGACGAATTCGTTCGCCACCGATCGACAGCATTTGGCATGGACAAAAACCGGCCTTACGGTGACGCCGTGGTCACCGGTGTCGGAACCATAAACGGTCGACAGGTTGCACTCTTCTCGCAAGACTTCACAATCTTCGGAGGCTCGCTCGGCGAGACTGCCGGCAACAAAATCATCAAGATCATGGATCTAGCTCTGGCAACGGGAGTTCCGATGATTGGAATTCTCGACTCGGGTGGTGCTCGCATTCAAGAGGGCGTCATCGCGCTGGGCAAGTATGGCGAAATCTTTAAGCGCAACACCATGGCCTCGGGAGTTATCCCGCAGATTTCAATCATCATGGGCCCAGCCGCCGGTGGTGCGGTTTACTCGCCGGCCCTGACAGACTTTGTCATCATGGTCGACAAGACCTCGAACATGTTCGTTACCGGGCCCGATGTGATTAAGGCCGTTACAGGCGAAGACGTCGGCATGGAAGAACTCGGTGGCGCACGCACGCACAACACGACTTCAGGTGTTGCCCACTACCTAGCCAACGACGAAGAAGATGCGCTCGACTACGCGCGATCGCTGCTGAGCTACCTGCCAGAAAACAACCTGAGCGAAACCGTCACCTATGAGGGTGCTACTTCGCTCGAGGTCACCGACGAAGATCGCAAGCTCGACACCATCATTCCGGATTCACCTAACCAGCCATACGACATGCACAAGATTGTCGAGTCGCTGGTTGACGGCGGGGAGTTTTTAGAAGTTCAGCCGCTGTTCGCGCCGAACATCATCATCGGTTTTGCTCGCATCGACGGCCGCAGCGTTGGAATCATTGCCAACCAGCCACAGCAGATGGCGGGAACCCTGAACATCGAGGCCGGCGAGAAGGCCGCCCGCTTCGTGCGATTCTGCGATGCCTTCTCGATTCCGATCTTGACTCTCGTCGATGTGCCGGGCTACCTGCCAGGCACCGACCAGGAGTGGGCCGGCGTTATTCGCCGCGGCGCAAAGTTGCTCTACGCCTACGCCGAAGCAACCGTTCCTCTGGTTACCGTCATCACTCGCAAGGCTTACGGCGGCGCATACATCGTGATGGGTTCGAAGCAGCTCGGTGCCGACATCAACCTCGCTTGGCCGACTGCCGAGATCGCCGTTATGGGCGGTCAGGGTGCTGTGAACATTCTCTATCGCAACGAAATCAAGCAAGCCGAAGAGAGCGGCCAGGATGTCGCCGCTGTGCGAGCAAAGTTGGCGGCCGAATACACCTACAACGTTGCCTCACCATTTTTGGCTGCAGAGCGCGGCGAGCTAGATGGCATCATCGAGCCGAGCGCTACGCGAATCTCGGTCATCAAGGCACTGCGCGCACTGCGCACCAAGCGTGCCGATGCACCGCCAAAGAAACACGGAAACATTCCGCTGTAAACCGGTGGGCGAATCATGAACGAAGAACTTTCAGAGGGCATCAAGCTGGTGCGCGGCAACCCAACCGCCGAAGAGCTAGCCGCCGCAATCGCAGTGGTTGAAGCCATGCTTGCCGAAGAGCAAGCGGCCGCCGCGGCCGGGCGGCAGCAACCCAAATCAACCTGGAACCGCAACAGCGTGAACCTGCGCGGCGGAATCACACCTGGCTTCGGCCAGTGGAAAGCTTCGTTCCGAGACGGCCTAAACTAACTCAAACAAATTCAACTCGAATCAATGAGCAGAGGAAATGCAATGACGCGTGAACCTTCACAACTAGACAAAGTGGCAGACGCCTGGGTCGACAAGATGGCCGAGATGAGCCCGAGCTTCGCAACCTACATCGGCAAGCCGGGTGGCGAAGACAAGCTCGATGATGCCTCGCCAGAGGGTCAAGAAGAAGACGCCCGACAAATGCGTCGCGTGCTCGGCGAGGTAAACGCCACGGCCACCCGCGACAAAGTTGACGAGGTCACTAAAGACGCGATGCAGAACAGCCTCGAGCTCGGCATCGAGATGCACGAGGCCGGCCTGTGGAAGCGCGATCTGAACGTGCTAGCTTCACCCGCGCAGGGCATCCGTGACATTTTTGATCTTTCACCAACCGCTACCGAGCACGACTGGGAGAACCTCGCCAAGCGTATGCGCGCTGTGCCCGGCGCAATCGAAGGATACATTCGCAGCTTGCGCGAGGGAATCGCTGCCAGTGACACCCCTGCCGCCAGACAGGTGGAGTTTGTAATTCGCGAAACCGCAGAGCTTGGTTCGGCAGAAGGCTTCTTCAAAAAGTTTGCCGCCGGCGCAAAACTTGAGGCTGGCGAAATTCCAGACTCGCTGAAGGCAGAGATTGCCGCAGCCGGCCAAGTTGCAACCGAAGGTTATGCGGCTTTGGCTGACTTCTTAAAGAGCGAACTGCTTGGCAAAGCGAACAGCGAAGACGCGATTGGTCGCGAACGCTACGCGCTCTTCAGCCGCCGCTTCTTGGGTGCCAAAGTAGATCTCGATGAGACCTACGAGTGGGGTCGCGAAGAGCTAGCCCGAGTAACTGCAGAGCAAGAAGCAGTTGCCAACGAAATCAAACCTGGCGCATCGGTTCAAGAAGCCATCGAGGTTTTGAATAACGACAAGGCACGCAAGCTTCACGGCACCGATGAACTGCAGAAATGGATGCAGCGACTCAGCGATAACGCAATCGAGAAATTGAGTGGCACGCACTTTGACATCGCCGAGCCACTGAAGACCCTCGAGTGCATGATTGCACCGACCAACAGCGGAGCGATTTACTACACCGGCCCAACCGACGACTTCAGTCGCCCTGGTCGCATGTGGTGGTCGGTGCCTGAAGGCGTTACCGAATTCGACACCTGGCGCGAAACCACAACCGTTTACCACGAGGGCGTTCCGGGTCACCACCTTCAGGTTGCACAGCAGGTCTACAACCGCGCCGAACTGAACTCTTGGCGTCGCTTGGCGTCATGGTCGTCAGGACACGGCGAAGGTTGGGCTCTCTATGCAGAACGCTTGATGGCAGATC
The DNA here is from genome assembly GCA_041160185.1 of Actinomycetota bacterium. GTDB lineage: Bacteria > Actinomycetota > Actinomycetes > Actinomycetales > Microbacteriaceae > Rhodoluna. Next base: position 369 of record JBEAWS010000076.1, on the reverse strand, counting down.
TTGGCTTCTTGGATGACCCGGGCGACCGCCTAGGAATGCTCGATGGTCAACGCATGCGCGCCGCCCGCGTGGTGCTTGACCTGGGTGTTCACCTTGGCAAGTCAAGGCTCGACGGCACCGGCAAGTGGGACTTCGACTATGCCCTCGACTTCATGGGCAAGAACGTGAACATGAGCAAGGAGTTCGTGAACTTCGAAGTTCACCGCTACTTCGGCTGGCCAGGGCAGGCCCCGAGCTACAAGATTGGTCAGCGCATCTGGGAGCAGATTCGAGACGAGTATGCGGCAAAGCGCGGCGCCAACTTTGACATCAAGGAGTTTCACCGCGAAGCCCTGAACCTCGGAGGTTTGGGTCTAGACACACTGAAGA
>JBEAWS010000126.1:0-3474 GCA_041160185.1 Actinomycetota bacterium | reverse complement strand
CTCGGTCTCGATCTTGACGAAATCTAAGTTCAGCATCGAGTGGTCTAGAGAAATCAAGAAGGATCTGCAAGCACTCGACAAACAAACTCAACGTCGTATCTTCGCAGCGATTGAATTGCTCAGATCCAACCCGCGCCCCGCAAAAATGCGAAGACTAATCTCACCCGAACCGAAGTTTCGAGTTCGAGTTGGCGACTACAGAATCATCTACCAAATTGAAGATTCGCGACTGGTAATTCTGGTCGTTCGAATTGCGCACCGCAGAGACGTTTACCGCGGTCTTTGAAAACGACTAACGAACTAGTCACCCTTTGCGAGTTTGTCTTGCTTCAGCAACTTCATGCCGTAAACGACAGACACGACAACCAAGATTGCTATCGCCGAATAAGCCGTGATTGCAGCGAACGGTGGAAACTCAAACGAGATACTAAGCTGTCGAACGTTCAAGGCGATAATCAAATTGCCAACCAAGATTCCCAGCAACCGCTGCGGGGCTTTGCTCACTAACCAAGCTGCGATTGGTGCTGCCAGTGCGCCACCAATCAGAAGTGCGCCAACTGCATCCCATGGAATCTGTTCTGCCCCAAGACCGATCAAGAAGCCGATGCTCGCCGCGAGTGCGATAACAAATTCTGCAGTGTTGGTTGTTCCAATTGCCTTGCGCGGTTCGAGCGCGTTCGAAGCGGTGAGCGAGGTGGTAACTACCGGACCCCAACCGCCGCCGCCGGTGGAGTCGATGAACCCACCAACCAAGCCGAGCGGTGCAAGCCAGCGTGCGCGAGCGCGTCGTTTCTTGCCCAGAATGATTGGCCGCGTGAAACGGTAGAGCACGAGCACACCCAGGGCCAAGAGAATGCTCGCCGTCCATGGTCTGGCCGCAGAGAGATCGACACTACTCAGCAGCATTGCTCCGATAAACGCGCCTATCGCACCTGGCACAGCAACCTTAACCAGCGCATGCCAGTCGACGTTGCCGAACCTGATGTGTGATGCGCCAGAAATTGAGGAAGTAACAATCTCGACCAGGTGCACGATGGCAGAGGCGGCAGCAGGGTTGTAGGCCAGAAAGATAAGGAGTGTTGTCGAGGTGACACCAAAGGCCATACCCATCGCGCCATCAACAAGCTGCGCCAAGAAACCGGCAACCGAGACAAGCAGCAAAACCCACATGGGTTCCAAACTAATTCATCAGGGCCACAGAACTGGGATTTACCGCCCTAAGTCGAACTACCCGAACCTAAAACACTCTCGATTCGCTGCAGCGTCTTGGCTAGATACTCGGGCACCATGGCTCGGTGCTCAGGGTTCTCGGTTTCGAGAATGTAGCTCAGCAAATTGATTCTGCGCTGCAATCGCAAGATTCGGAGCTCGTCTTCTGTGTAGTCAGGCAGAGGTGAAACTTGCTGGTAGCCGGCGAGAAAAGCCGCATCTTGCTCCTCGGTGTCGTTGTAATAGAGAGTGACCGCGATGTCTTGCGCAGGCAGCCCGATCACGCAGTCGTCGAAGTCAAACACCGCAACATCACCCTCATGCCACATCACATTCCACGGATGAATATCCGCGTGAATTAGTTGCGGCTTGGTGCGGGCATACATCTCCTTCGTTGTTTGCTCGATGACTTCGATTGCTCGCGCGAGGGTTGCTTTTTCATCGGTGGTGAGTTGATCTGATGGCGAAATGGCATCGCCGTAACCCCAGAACATGTCATCGACTATTGGCAGTTGTGCGTCTTGCGCAAGTTTGGTGTCGCGCGAGGCCATGTGCATGTGGGCCATCGCTCGGCCGGTCGCTCGCATCATCTCTTCGGTGGGTTCGTCACCGAGCTCTTCGCCCTCGAGCCAGGTGAACAGCACCGCGAACAGGTCGCGCTCGAGCATCGAATGCCACGCCTTAGAAATGTATTCGCCGCTCGAGTTCTTGACAGGTTTCGGCACATTTATGTTTGGCTCGGTCGCAAGCTGCTCGACCCAAAAGATCTCGGCCTTGAGGTTTGCCAGCGTGCGTTGCGAGTTAACGTTGATGCGCAGTGCGAAGCGCTCTCCGTTCGCAACCGTCACTTTGAAGGTGCTGTTGTATTCGTGGTTGATCGACTCAAGTTCGCACTCCCCGAGCCCATAGGCTTCGACGATCTGTCGAGCCAGCGGCAGCATGGTCTCAACCTGCTGCTCGACCGTGAGGTCGGCGAACTTTGAAGTCATAGTTATATCCAAGCAAAGAAGCCGCAGGAGAAGTGATACTCTCAGGCAACAAAAAGATACCTCGCAATGGAGCAGGAGATTCGAAATGGACATCAACCGCGTTCACCCAGAACTTAGAAAAGCCACGGCTTCGTTTCCGAAGCTTCCGGTAGGCAGCGCCTTCGGACGAGCCCTAACCAGACTCCTGCTGCCCCTTCTGCTGCCTCGAGCAAAAGCACCGGCCGGTGTTTCAATCACCTGGCAAGAGGCACCGAGCGGCCAGAAACTGCGCGTCTACACGCCAGCTGGCTCGAGCCAAAAGGCCGCACTGCTTTACATCCATGGCGGTGGCATGATGATTGGCGCAGCAAAGATGGATGACGTCTTGCTCGCTGGTCTCGCTGCTGACCTAGCCATCTTGGTGGTTTCGCCCGAGTATCGCTTGGCACCCGAGAACCCATACCCTTCGGCAATCGATGACTGCAACGAAGCATGGCACTGGATGCTGAACAACGCAGCCAACCTCGCAATCGACACGAAGCGAATTGCAATCGGTGGCGAAAGCGCGGGTGGAGGTCTAGCGGCCGGCTCGGTGCTTCGAATTCACGACGAGGGCGGCACTCAGCCGATTGCGCAGTGGCTGTTCTGCCCGATGCTCGACGATCGCACAGCGCTCGACCGCACACTCGACGAGGTCAACCACTTCATCTGGGATAACAAGCTCAACCTTGCCGGCTGGACTTCTTACCTTGGCGCACAAATAGGTGCCGACGACGTTTCGGCATACGCGGCTCCGGCCAGAAGAAAAGATCTCAAGGGCCTGCCCAAAGCATGGATAGGCGTTGGCGACATCGAGTTGTTCTATGAAGAAGATCGAAAGTATGCCGAAGCCCTACAAGCAGCGGGCGTTGACTGTGAGCTCGACGTGGTTGCCGGAGGCCCACACGCTTTCGAGGGTCTTGCGCCAAAGGCCCAGGTCTCAATCGACTATGCGAACAGAGCAAAGGCTTGGCTCAAAAAAGTTCTAATGAAGAGCTAAAGCTCAGGTTTTTTGTAGGCACTAAAGCTAGGTTCGGCTGGCACAAAGCCAGCGCGACGATAGACACTAGCAGCGGAATTGTTCTCTTCGGTTGCGATAACCCAGTTATCGCAACCTTGATCGATAGACCACTGCGCTGCGACTCCCAAAAGGTGCGAGGCTAATCCGAGTCTTCGATGGTTTTCGTTAGTTGCAACTGCTTGATAGCGCGCAGTCGAACCGCACTTTACGATGCCCAGGCTAGAAACTAATTCACCA
>JBEAWS010000031.1:0-2638 GCA_041160185.1 Actinomycetota bacterium | reverse complement strand
GCAGCTTTTTGCGCAGGTAAGAGATGTAGGTATCGAGCACGGTCACGCTGGTATCCCAGTTGATGCCCCACACAGAATCGAGCAGCGCACTCTTGGTGGCAACTCGGCCGTTGCGCATCATAAGTTCTTGCAGCAATCTGAATTCGGTGGGCGACAGTTCAATCGCGACATCGTTGACGGTAACCAGGTGGGCATCTTCGTCTAAACGAACCGGGCCGATTTCTAGAACCTCTCTGTTCGTCTGCGACAAGTGCTTGAGTCGTGCTTGCACTCGCAGCATCAACTCTTCAAGACCGAAGGGCTTGGTCACATAGTCGTCGGCACCCGCACGAAAGCCCACGGCAACGTCGGCTCGATCGCCTCGGGCGGTTAGCAAGATCACAGGGGTCTCGTTGCCGGTAGCTCGCAAGCGCTCAAGCAATTCGAAGCCGTTGACCTTCGGCATGTTCACATCGCTGATGATGAGGTCAAAGTTGCCGGCGTGAATCTCGCGCAATCCGGCGTGCCCGTCGGCAGCAACCTCGGTGCTGTAGCCCTGCATTCGCAAGGTATCGGCCAACATCTCGCGAACGCCGGGCTCGTCGTCAATCACGATGATGCTTGCTTTCGCCATTTGGGCCTCCGCAACTGAGTCTAGGTACCCCAGGCAGTGCCAGCAATCTTCTAAAGGTCTGCGAACGATTCTCTAAGACTTTTCTAAGAACTGCCGTGGCACTCTTCTTGTGTCAGGTTTCAAACCAAAGAAAAGAGATCAAAGATGTCACTAAAGAAGACTTTCGCAGCAGTAGTTCTAAGCACCTCGCTTGTGCTCGGTTCATCTGTTGCAGCAATGGCAACCGAGAGCACCGAAGTAACCGCTCCGGTTAGCGCACCGGTTGTTTCACCAACTGCTAAGCCAAGACCATGGCAAGAATACAAAGCTGCCGTCGAGGTTTTCAGAACTGAGATGACCAAGTTCAAGGCAGAGCGAACAACTTTCGAAACTGCAATGAAGGCTCACAGAACTGTGATGACCGCATACTTCACCGCGAGAAAGCCAATCAACGATGCATTCAAGGCTTCAGTTGATGCAGCGCGCGCAACTCTCAAGGCTGCTCTCGAAGCTGCGACCACCAACGAGCAGAAGACTGCCGCTTACAACGCAATGAAGACTGCTGTTTCAGCAGCGATCTCAACTCGCGAGGCTGCAGTTACTGCCCTCGGTCCAGTTCCGGTAAAGCCAGTCAAGCCAGCGAAGCCGGTTCGACCAACCGCTCCACCGAAGCCGGTTAAGCCAACTCCTGTTCCAACTGCAACACCTAACTAATACTTCGAGCGGCGAGACCGCCGAAACACAAGAAAACTCCCCGGCCAACCAAGCGCCGGGGAGTTTCCTTTTTGAAGACATCGCGAGACATAGAATGACCCCATGAGCACCGCAGCCAAGATTCGCATCAGAGCAACACTCGCGCTGCTAGCCGCAGCAAGCCTCGCGCTCGCGGGTTGCGCACCGCAGAGCGGCCCAACCGCAGAACCCGAGCCGACCCCGGTCTATGTCACGGCACCTCTCACCGGCATGCAGTATCTCGAGAACAGCGTTGAGGCGGCGGGCTTGAGTCGCCCATCCGTGGCTTGCAAAATCGACAACAGCTATGACGCGCGCCCACAACTCGGGCTCAATCGCACCGACGTAACCTTCGTTGAGATGGTCGAGGGCGGGCTCACTCGACTCGTTGCGATCTGGCACAGCGATCAGCCAAACTCGGTAGGCCCGGTTCGCTCGATTCGCCCGATGGATCCTGACATCATCAGCCCATTCGGCGGCATCGTTTGCTATTCGGGTGGCCAGTGGGTGTTCATGAAGATGATGCTTGCCACCAACGTTTTCAACGCCAGCGAAACCAGCGAACAAGATAACGGCACCTTCAGCCGCACGGCAGATCGAATTGCCCCGCACAACGTGATGGTTGACGTTGCCAAGTTGGCCACGAACCATCCAGAGCTTGCCGCGCCTCAGGTGCAGTTCGGTTTCGCAAACGAGCCGACCAAGTCGACCGCGGCCCTGCAGGGCAAGCCGGTTAGCGATATAAAGGTCTACTTTCCTCTGGCGTTGTCGCAGTGGGCTCCAAACGCCGATGCCAGCCGCTTTTTGCGCACCCAAGACGGTGAAATTCACACGGATGCCGCCGACGGCAGCCAGATCAGCGCCGCCAACGTGGTCATCATGACCGTCGAGATCGACCGCTCATACCTCGATGGCCGCTATGGCAATGTGCCTCGAACCGTGTTGATTGGCTCGGGGCAGGCACAGGTCTGCTCGGCCGGCAGCTGCGTAGCGGCGACCTGGGCGAAGGCCAGCCAGATTGCACCTATTACTCTCACCGATTCCGCCGGAAATCCGGTGCTTTTGGCTCCGGGCAACACGTGGGTTGAGCTTCAGGCGGCGGTGCCAGAGAGCAAGACGGTTCTGACCTTCAAGCCGTTGCCGAGCGCCAACCCGACCCCCAAGTAGCGGATGTTCGGTTAGCCACCTATTTTCGGCGTTCGCCTATTTTTCGCGTAGTAATTTGTACACATGAGGTTGTGGCGGCGACCCCAGCGTTTTGCTGAGTTGGTCAAAGAGAGAAGCCGCGCTTGGTCAAGCGCGTTGCTTGTTGCC
>JBEAWS010000019.1:0-4661 GCA_041160185.1 Actinomycetota bacterium | reverse complement strand
GCGCAATTACCTGAAACAGCGCGAATCTGACGAAGAGCGAAGAAAGCGTGAGCGAGCTAACGCCGAAAAGAAGGCTTCCACTTTGCAACTGCAGGCGGCGCGATTCGGCGCTAAGGCTTCGAAAGCTGCGGCCGCGCAACAGATGGTTAAGCGAGCAGAGAAACTTCTCGGTGGCCTCGAAGAGGTTCGCGAACAAGACCGCGTCGCGAAGATTAAATTTCCTGATCCTGCACCATGTGGCAAGACTCCGCTGATGGCCACCAATCTGAGCAAGAGCTACGGTTCGCTCGAAATCTTCACCGCCGTCGATCTGGCAATCGATAAGGGCAGCAAGGTTGTCATCATCGGTTTGAACGGCGCGGGTAAGACCACAATGCTTCGCATGCTCGCCGGAATCGATAAGCCAGACACGGGCGAGATTATTGAGGGCCACGGACTCAAGGTTGGCTACTTCGCGCAAGAACACGAGACGCTGGATGTTTCGAAGACGGTGTTGCAGAACATGCAGCGCTCGGCACCGCACCTCGCAGACACCGACGCGCGAAAGGTTCTCGGTTCGTTTCTCTTCACCGGCGACGATGTCGATAAACCGGCCGGCGTCTTGAGTGGTGGCGAAAAAACTCGTCTCGCTCTGGCCTCGCTGGTGGTTTCGTCGGCAAACGTGCTGCTTCTCGACGAACCAACCAACAACCTAGATCCCGCTAGCCGCGAAGAGATTCTGCGCGCGCTGAGCACCTTTACCGGCGCGGTAGTGCTGGTTTCTCACGATGAAGGCGCGGTTCTCGCGCTAAATCCAGAGCGGGTTCTGATTTTGCCTGACGGCGACGAAGATCTCTGGAACGACGGCTACGCTGAGCTGATTTCGCTGAGCTAATTGACTGGGGTGACCCCGTTAAGCCAATCGCTTACCGCTAGACCCGGTCGAGCAGCTGGTCTTCGGTTTCGGCGTCTACCTGACCGACGTTCTTTCGGCGAGAAACTCTAACCGTGTTAGAAAGCGCTTCGCGCTCCTTCTTGATTCCCCAGATCAGTGCACCGCCGGCCATCAGAGCAAAGAGAATCCATTGCAGCGCATAGCTGAGATGGTTGCCTTCACCGAGAACCGGTCTACTGAGTTGCACCGGATTGGTTGCAACGGCAACCGACTCGCTTTGCATTCGCAGATACATCTTCATGTAGGTTTTGTCGCCGAGACCGACTGCATCACGCAGCGCCTCAATGTTGATGGTGGCTATTTGGCCGCTCGGAGCGCTGCGATCGAGAGTTGGCTCGCTTGGTCGCACGTGGCCGATGATTTCTTGTCGAGCGGTCGAAGGCAGCGGTGGGTTTTTCGGAGCTTCATACTGACTCGTGACTGCCAGCCAACCTCGCTCAACTGCGACAACCTCACCGCTGTCTAACCGAAAAGGCACCAACTGCAGGAAACCGGCTTGACCATTGAGCGGTCGATTGCGAACTAAAACACTGCTCTCGGGCAGGTAGGTTCCTGTGACTTTCACCTGGAGCCACTCGTTCTTGGCATCGAAGCTATCGAGGGTAGCAACCGAAGAAAGCTCGACTATTGGAGAGTCGTAGTTCATCGCCAACTGATCCATGGCGTTTAGCGCCTCTTGACGACGATCAAACTGCCATGAAGACAGATAGACGCAAGCAATAGAGAAAACCACGACAATCGCCAGCCAGCCCGACCATCGCTTTATGTCTGACGCTGTAACTTTCAACGGCTATTGCTCTTCTTGATCGTTGGACTTTGTTTCCAAGTAAAAGTTTCTCTGCTTTAGATAGTCAACCAGAAAGCTCAGGTGTTCCTTGCAAGCACCCCAGGTTTTCGTGCGCCCATCCCTGTGAATGTTTGGATTTCGCCAGACGATTAGCGCTGAACGACCGGCTGCGCAGCCAGCTCTCGAGCATTTCTGCTCTTTCACGTGACTAGAGTTTCTTTCTATTCGCTACTTCAAACGCAGCTGCTTCGACCTTCAGGGTTGGTGCCACAACGGTTTCGGCAGATCTACCAGAGGTGTTTCCGGTTGCGTTCGCGATGATGACCGCAAAGTAGGGCAGAAAGATGGCTCCTGCGAAGCAAACCCACATGAGCCAGCCCTCAACAAAAACACCCGCAATAATGCAAACCACACGGATAGACATCGCGACCAGGTAGCGAATCATGCGCGATCGACGCTCCTCTTCGGGAGAGATGTCGATATTGGTGACACTCTGGGGTTTGGTCAATCGGTTTCCTTTGGCGTAGTGCCTAACTATTCAAGTTTAAGTGAGTGGCTAGACTTGCCATAGGTAAAACGACTTTTTGACGACCCCTATTCCTGATTCGGAGCAAAATGACTGAAAGAACTGTTTTGGTTACCGGTGGAAACCGCGGAATCGGACGAGCAATTGCCGAGGAATTTGTGCGCCAGGGGCATCGGGTGGCCGTCACGGTTAGATCGGGCGAAGGTCCAGCCGGAACACTGAGTGTGGTGGCCGACGTAACCGACTCCGCCTCACTCGACGCTGCTTTCGCCGAAGTTGAAGAGAAGCTTGGCGCAGTGGAAATTCTGGTGGCAAACGCGGGCATCACGCGCGACACTCTGCTGATGCGCATGACCGACGAAGACTTCGAGGCTGTGGCCAACACCAACCTGAACGGTGTCTTCAGGGTCGTCAGAAGAGCATCTCTAGGGATGATTAAGAAAAAGTTCGGTCGAATCATTCTTATCGGTTCGGTCGTTGGGCTTCTGGGTTCGGCCGGGCAGGTCAATTACTCATCGACGAAGTCTGCGCTGGTTGGCATGGCCAGGTCAATCACTCGTGAAATCGGTTCGAGAAACATCACGGCAAACGTCGTCGCTCCGGGCTTTATCGACACTGACATGACCGCCGCGTTGGCCGAAGAGCAACAGGCCGAATACAAAAAGCGCATTCCGGCGGGCCGGTTCGCTTCACCCCAAGAAGTGGCGCGAGTTGTCGCCTGGATTGCCTCTGACGACGCAGCCTACATATCGGGAGCAGTCATTCCGGTTGACGGGGGATTAGGAATGGGTCACTAGGCATGAATCCGCTAGAGAAAGACTCGCTGGCCGGCAAAGTTGCGCTGGTGACAGGTTCATCCCGTGGAATCGGAGCCGACACCGTTGGGTTCTTTGCCCAAGCTGGAGCAAAGGTCGTCATCAATTTTCGAAACAAGGAGTCACGCGCATTCAAGATCGCCAACGAAATCTTGGATAACGGCGGCGAGGCCATCGCCATCGGCGCGGATCTCACCGACTACGACGCCGTGCAGCAGATGTTTTCGACAGCAGAGAACACCTTTGGAAAAATCGACATTCTCGTGATGAACGCCTCGGGCGGAATGGAATCGGGCATGGAGCCCGACTATGCCATGCGATTGAATCGCGACGCCCAGCTCAACCTGCTGAAAACAGCGCTGCCTCATTTGAGCACTAACGCCCGAGTTGTTTTCGTGACCAGCCATCAGGCTCACTTCATTCGCAACACCCCAACCATGCAAAACTACGCACCGGTCGCATATTCGAAACGTGCTGGTGAAGATGCTCTCCGCGAAATGATTCCCGAGTTGAAAGCGCGCGGAATCGGCTTTGTGGTTGTCTCGGGCGACATGATTGAAGGAACCATCACTGCGACACTTTTAGAGCGAACCAATCCCGGTGCAATTGAGTCTCGCCGTCAGAGTTCAGGAAAGCTTTACAACGTCAGTGAATTTGCGGCCGAAATTGTTTTGGCGGCCGTTGAAGATGTTCCTCTCGACAACACCCGACTGGTTGGCAACACCAGCGACTTCTCGTAGGCGCAGAAACGCACTAGGCGATTAGTCCGAGCACGACACCGAGTTCTCTCAAGTCGCTGCCCTGAATAACCAGGTTGGCGCTGTCGCGAACAATCGGTTTTGCGTTAAATGCCACCGAGAGACCAGCGGCCTGCATCATCGACAAGTCGTTTGAACCATCGCCAACTGCAATGCTCTGCGAGAGATCGATGCCGCTTGCCTGTGACCACTCGAGAAGCGCTAGGCGTTTGGCATCTCGATCGACGATCTTTCCGACCACACGGCCGCTGAGTTTTGCATCGATGATCTCGAGTTGATTGGCTCTTGCGAAATCGATGCTCAACAGATCGGCCAGTGGCTCGAGCACCTGACTAAAGCCGCCGCTCACCGCACCGACTCGACCACCGGCAGTGTGAACGGCGTCAATCAGCTCTTTAGCGCCTTCAGAGACTCGAATCTTCGCAAAAGCTTCGGCCAAGACTGATTCGGGCAGACCCTCGAGTGTTTTCACGCGCTCGACGAGGCTTTGCTCGAAGTCGAGTTCGCCAGCCATGGCACGGTGGGTTATCTCTGCAACGCGGTCGTGAGTGCCGGCAAAATCGGCCAATAGATCAATTACTTCGTCTTGAATGAGGGTTGAGTCGACATCGAAGACAATCAAAAATTTTGTCAAGGCGTAACCAGCACACCCTTTGCCACTACGGTTATGCCAGTTTCAGAAACCGTAAAGCCTCGTGCCAAGTCGCGATCGCGATCGACTCCAACCGCGGCGCCATCGGCGACGACCACGCCCTTATCTAAAATCGCCCGACGAATAGTGCTGTCGCGACCAACCTGAACATCGTCGAGTAGAACCGAATCGGTAACCGAAGCTCTGGAG
>JBEAWS010000007.1:0-9575 GCA_041160185.1 Actinomycetota bacterium | reverse complement strand
ATCAACTGACCGGTGTCACTCTCTGGAACATCGAGCAACTTTGCGAGCACCTGAATCGGAAAGTCAGCTGCAACTTCTTCAACGAAATCAAATTCGCCTTTCGCAAATGCGTTGTCGAGTGTGGTTGCGGTTAGCCCGCGCAAAAAAGTTTCATACTTCGCGACTGCCTGCGGCGTGAATTGCCCCTGCAGAAGTCTGCGAAGCGCACGGTGTCGAGTGCCATCGGTCTCGAGCAGTGAGCGGCGAGCTTCTTCTTGCTCGGCGTCTACCTCTTCGAGATTTGTGAAGCGCTCACTTGTGAAAGTGTCTGAGTCGCGAAGCACCTTCACGATGTCGTGGTAGCGAGTCAGCGAATAGAAACCACTGTTCGGCTTCTCTTCTTCGTTCCAGTGAATCGGAGACTCTCGTCTCAGATCAGCGAATAGCGACCAGGGTGCGCCACTCTCAAAGATGTCTAGGTCGGCCAGAGAAATACTCTTCATCGAGCGCTCCTTCGAGATTGTTCGGATGCGAATAATCTCAGATTAGCGACCAAGTCATCCGTGTTTGGCGATTTGAGCAAATAGTTATCATTCGGATGTAAACGACCTGAACTTTGCAACTTAGTATTGCTACAGCAGGGCAAGGCGCAGGATAGGGGCTCAAATGGCTGGTCAGCACACTCTCGCCGAAACCGAAAGACAGGTTTCAGAGCGCCTCGCCCACATGAATCTCGACTTTCAGGCCATGGCCGTCACTTCAAACCTGTTCAGGGCCGCGAGCGCGGTTCGCAATCACCTCGAGCGCACGGTTTTGTCGGCATCCGGACTTTCTTGGACCGCCTTCGTGGTGCTCTGGGTCACCTGGATCTGGGAGCCAATCGAAACCCGTCAGATCGCAGACGAAGGCGGCTTCTCGAAGGCGACGCTCACCGGCGTGCTTAACACCCTCGAAGGTCGAGGTTACCTAACCCGCGAGAAGAGCAAGGATGACGGCCGACTGGTTCTGGTTTCGCTAACCGACAGCGGTCGCAAGCTCATGGATGGTTTGTTTCCGGAGTTCAACAAGCAGGAGCAAAAAATCTCGAGCGTAGTCGACGAGAAAAACCAGACCCTGTTTGCAGACATGCTTCGCGCCGTGACCGCTTTCACCGAAGCGCAATAACCTCTGCTGAGGCGCGGGCCAATCAGCGCCCAACCCGCTAACTAAATGGCTTTAGCTTTAGCCGCTTCGCTCACAAATTTCTTGAAGATGTTTGCCTGCTCGTGATCGGTTGTCCAGTTGTCTTCGGGGTGCCACTGCAATCCGAATGCCCAGCCCTTCGAAGCAATCGAAACCGCTTCGATCGTGCCCTCGGCCGAGCGCGCAATTACCTCAAGCCCCTCACCTAGTCGGTCGAGCATCTGGTGGTGGTAGCAACTCGACTCGACGACGTGCTGCGTCAAACCCAGGTCGGCCCCGTGCGACTCGATTGTTACGTCGTGCACGTGGTGGCGGTGCGGCTCATCCATGTGCTGAATCAAAGTGCCACCGGTTGCCACGTTAACGATCTGAGTGCCGCGGCAAATTGAGAGCAGCGGAACCCCGCGCTCGATTGCCCACTTGGCCAAACTGATGTCGGCGGCATCCTGCAGATCGTCTACGCCATAAATCTCTTCGCTGGTTGGCTCTTGGCCGTAGGCACGCGGGTTAACGTCGCCGCCACCCGGCAGCAAGACACCCTGAAATCCGGCGAGGCGTTCATCCCAGTTTGAATCTGAAACCGGCAGCAGGGTCATGGGTTCGCCACCGGCGGTATAGACGGCCTCGGCAAGGCGAAGCGCGGTAACTATGGCCTCTCGACGCGTGGCCGAAGTGTTCTCGGCAAAGCGCCCAAGGATGGCGATTCTCGGACGGACTGACTGGGTCACGCGGGCTCCTAAATCGTTACAAATCTTGGCTTTCCTGCTTGTAAGTATGCCGTAATCTAGGTCATTAGCATCCAAATGAAATGCATTCTTAGCTGACAAAGGGGCCAGAAGAGTGAGCACAATCGAGCTCGTCGGTGCATCAATTGACACCCGACACTTCATCAACGGAACACGCGTAGCCTCAGCCGAAACATTCACCAACACCTCGCCGGTCGACGGCAGCTTCTTGGGTGAAATCTCCCGAGGTGGCGAACACGAAGTCAATCTCGCCGTTGCCGCAGCAAAGGCAGCGTTCAAGGGTTGGGCCGCGATGGGCCCGAAGAAGCGCGGCGAACTTTTGCACAAACTCGCCGACCTGGTCGAAGCGAACATCGAGACTCTCGCGCAACTTGAAACCATGGATAACGGATCGCTCTTGCGATCACACCGCCGCGGCGTCATGCCACGTGTTGCGCTCAACATTCGCTTCTTCGCCGACTGGGCAATCAACGATTTGCACCACGAGGTTTTCGAAACTCGCGGCCACAGCAACAACATCAGTTGGGATCCATCTGGCGTCTGCGCGCTAATCACTCCGTGGAACGCACCGCTGATGTTGGCAACCTGGAAGATTGGCCCGGCGCTCGCCGCCGGTGACACAGTTGTTTTGAAGCCGGCAGAGTGGACTCCCCTATCGGCTTCTTACTTTGCCGACCTCACCAAGCAAGCCGGAATTCCAGATGGCGTTTTCAACGTTGTGCAAGGTTACGGAAAAGAAGCTGGCGCTGCGTTGGTCGCACACAAAGACATTTTACGAATCTCTTTCACCGGCTCGGTGCCGACGGCAAAAGTTATTGCGCGCGCAGCGGCCGACAACCTGACTCCGATAAGTTTCGAACTCGGTGGCAAGAGCCCGCTGTTGGTATTCGAAGACGCCGATTTAGATTTGGCAGCAGAACTTGCCGTTGAGCAATACGACAACGCCGGTCAGGTTTGTCTCTCTGGCACTCGCCTGCTCGTGCACGAGTCGGTTGCCGACGAGTTCGCCGACAAGTTCATCGAGCGCGCGGGCAAGATCAACCAGGGTGACCCTCGCGACGAGAACACCGACATCGGCCCGCAGATTCACCAGGTGCACTTCGACCGCATCAAGGGTTTCGTCGACCGCGCCAAGGCCGAGGGCGCTGACATCATCATGGGTGGCTCACCTAACGACGAGCTCGGCGGCCTGTTCTTCAGGCCAACGCTGGTCAAGAACCCTGCGGCGGGCAGTGAAATCGTGACCGCCGAGGTCTTCGGCCCGGTGCTCTGCATGCAGACTTTCAGCACCGACGAGCAAGCGCTCGAGATGGCCAACGGCACCGAGTTCGGCCTGGCCGCGGTTGTGGTTTCTGGCAAGCGCGACCACGCAGACAAGATCACAAGAGAGCTAGTTGCTGGCACAATTTGGGTTAACTGCTTCTTCGTGCGCGACCTGCGGGCACCTTTCGGTGGCTCGAAGAAGTCGGGCATCGGTCGCGAGGGCGGCAACTGGTCATTCGATTTTTATGCAGATGTAAAGAACACGGTGGTTTCACCAAACGGATGGAAGGAATAACAAATGGGTGAAGTAGTAGGCGCTGCCATTCTGGCTCACGTTCCAACAATCATGTTGCCCGAGGCAACACGTCTCGATCTCAACAATGGTAAAGAGATCACACTCGTGCCAGGCCTCAAGCGCTTTCGCAAAGAGGTCATGGAGACGCTCGACTTCGACACAGTTGTTGTGCTCGACTCACACTGGGCAACCACTGTCGAATTCGTTGTCACCTCGGCCGCGGAGCGAAGCGGTCTGTTCACCTCAGAAGAACTTCCGCGCGGAATGTCTCAGGTGCCGTATGCGATGAAAGGTGACCCCGAGCTCGCAAACGCGATGGCAAAGTACGACGAGAAGAACGGCACCTGGATCACCCCGATTGCAGACCCGCACCTTCCTATTTTTTACGCGACCGTCAATCTTTGGCACTACCTCGGTCGCGGTCTCGACGACAAGCGTTGGGTCAGCGTTAGCGTTTGCCAGACCGGTGACTACGAAGACTTTAAGCGTGTGGGTCGTGCAATTGGCGAAGCCATCCGTGATACAGATCGCAAAGTCTTGCTGCTCGCATCGGGCGCGCTGTCGCACACCTTCTGGCCGCTGCGCGAACTGCGCAAGCACGAGGCCAGCGACCCGAAGCACATCTTCACGCCAGAGGCCTATGCCGCCGACCTCGAAGTTCTCGAATGGATGAAGGCCGGCGACCACAAGGCAATTCTCGAAAACATGCCGAACTTCAAGAAGTACAAGCCAGAGGCGGGCTTCTACCACTGGCTAGCCATGGCAGGCGCGACCGGCGAAGAAGAGAACACGGCCAAGGGGGTCATGTACAGCGAGTATGAGAACTCGATCGGCACCGGCCAGGTTCACGTTTACTTCCCACGCCCAGAGGGCGGCTTTCCACGACCTAAAGACGTTGTGAACAGCCGTGGCTGAATTTAGACGCATCCTGCTTGACGGTTATCCGACCCAGGTAACCCGCGATGGCGATCATCTGGTTGCCGGCGACGGTCGTCGCGTGACAATTGCCGACGCGGTGCACCTGCCACCAGTTGAGCCAACCAAGATCATCGCGGTGCACCTCAACTACGACAGCCGCACCAAAGAGTTCATGACCAAGCTGCCAGCTGCGCCGACTTACTTTCAAAAGCCGGTGACCGCGATGAACAGCCACAACGCTGCCGTGGTTCGCCCGCAGGGTTGCAAGTGGTTGAACTACGAGGGCGAGATTGTGATTGTTATCGGCAAGACCTGCCGCAACATTTCACCTGCCGAAGCCGGCGAATACATTGCCGGCTACACAATCGGCAATGACTACGGCCTGCACGATTTTCGCGACACCGACGCCGGCTCAATGCTGCGCGTTAAGGGCTCCGACACACTCGCGCCAATTGGCCCGGGAGTTGTCACCGACTGGGATTTCAGAAACAAGACCATTCGCACTTTAGTGAACGGTGTCGTCAAGCAAGAAGACAACACCGACAACATGGAGTGGGACATGCACTACCTAGTCGCCGACATCGCGCGAACTATCACGCTCGTGCCGGGTGACATTTTGTTTAGCGGCACACCCGCGTTCTCTCGCCCGGTTCAGCCAGGCGACGTTGTCGAAGTCGAGGTCGAGGGCCTCGGCAAGCTAACCAACCACATTGTCGAAGGCCCAACCCCAATTCGCACCGACGTGGGTGCCCAGCCAACCGAGAGCGAAGAAGTAATATCGACCGCATTGGGCGGCGACTGGGAGTTTCGGGGAATTCGAACACCTTCTAAAGACCTTTACCCATCAACCGTTGAGGAGAAGTAAATGACCATCAAAATCGAAGTCGACATGAACAAGTGCCAGCACTACGGCCAGTGCGTATTCGAAGCTCCCAACATCTTCAAGCTCAACAACGACGACAAGCTCGAATACACCGCAGAGGCCGACGAGAGCGAACGCGCGAACGTCGAAGCCGCGATCGATGTCTGCCCGATGCAGGCCATCTTCATCGTCGACAAATAAGCACACGGATAAGTAGCTCGTGACCAAGCCGGTCGTCATCGTTGGCGCATCAATGGGTGGATTGCGCGCAGCGGAAGCTCTTAGACGATTCGGCTACCTTGGCCCAATCACCGCAATCGGTGACGAGCCCTACTCTCCATACAACCGACCGCCACTAAGTAAAGAAGTTCTCGCCAACGAGGTTAGCCACGAGGCAGTTGCCTTCGCTCAGCGGCCAGCAACGGCAGACGTCAACTGGGTTCTGGGCACCAGGGCCGAGTCGGCAGATCTTGACCATCGAACCGTGACCGATTCGAACGGTCAGGTGCACCCATACTCAGCTCTGATTATCGCCACCGGGCTTCGGCCGAAGCGCCTGCAGGTTAGCAACTCTGAGTTGGCCGGGCGTCACGCCGTGCGCACGCTTGACGATGCCATTGCCCTTCGCGCAGCACTCGAGCCTGGCGCTCGCGTTGTGATTCTCGGGGCGGGTTTCATCGGCTGCGAGGTCGCGGCAACCGCACGAAAGCTTGGCTGCGACGTCACGGTGGTTGCTCCGGGTGTGCACCCGATTGTTCGGCCGCTCGGCGTCGAACTAGCTCGCGAGCTTCAGCGTCGTCACGAGGCCGAGGGTGTTCGCTTCAAAATGAAGACCGCGATCACCGACCTGCTCGGCGAAGGCACAGTAGCCGGCGTGCTGCTCGACTCGGGAGAAGAACTCGCCTGCGATGTTTTTGTTGAGGCAATCGGGTCTAACACGAACACCGAATGGCTCGAAGGCGCCGGCCTTGACTTGATCGACGGCGTGCTCACCGACAACGCCATGCGCGCGCTGCGGGTTGATGGTTCGGCCTGCGAAGATGTTTTTGCGATCGGCGACGTTGCCCGATTTGCCAACCCGATGTTTGATGATGTTGCCCGCAGGGTCGAGCACTGGAACATTCCGACCGACACCGCCAAGCGGGTTGGTCAAGTTCTCGCGGCCCAACTAAACGCTGCCGAGAACTGGCCCGAAGTTCTTGACGAAGTCTTTGCCCCGGTTCCGTCGTTCTGGAGCGACCAGTTTGAAATGCACATTCTCGCTTTTGGATTGCTAGCTCTAGCCGATGAAGTGAAGCTCATCCATGGTGAAATCGAAGGCGACTGCGTGTTTGGTTACTATCGCGAGGGCCAAATGGTTGGCGTCTGCGGAATCGGCATGCGTTCAACCGTTCAGGGCTATCGCGCTCAAGTTGGCGCTCAGGCCTAGCCTGCAGCAAGCTAATTACTGTAGCTGCACAAACTCGTCGAGTGGTTGCTTGCGGCCGGCGACCACAAGCAGATCTCCTGCGCTGAGTTTTGTCTCGGGAAAAGCTGGGGCGTAGACGCCATCGCCAGAGTTAACCGCAACCACAGTGACTTCGTAGTTGCTACGAATCTTCAGTTCGGCCAAGGTTTGGCCGTCAAACGATTCGGGGCAAATCGATTTAACCATTACGAAGTCTTCATCAATCTGAACATAGTCGAGCGATTCACCCGTAACCATGTGGGCGACTCGACGACCCATTTCGTACTCCGGAAAAACAACGTGGTGGGCACCGATTTGTTCGAGAATTCGACCGTGTGCGGTTGAGTTGGCCTTCACCCAAAGCTGCTTTACGCCAATCTGCAGGAGAAGCGAGGTGGTCAAGATGCTTGCCTCGAGGTCGGCACCGATGGCGACCACTGCACAATCGAGATCTGCCAGGCCGAGCTCTTTGAGGGTGTCTTCGTCGGTGGTGTTGGCCGTCACGACGTGAGTTAACTCGCCGGCGAGGCTCTGCACAATTTTGTCATCGTTGTCGATTCCGAGAACCTGGTGCCCACCCTTAACTAGTTCTAGGGCAAGTGATGAGCCGAAGCGACCGAGCCCGATAACAGCAACGTTTGCTGCGTGAAAACTTCTTTTGCGCGTTGGAGCGTTTGATTTTGGCAACTACATGCACCTTCTCTTCATTTTTGATATTAGCGACTTAACCAATTAGCGGGCTTTCTCTCGGATACTCAAAGTGCCGCTTGGTTCTTCTAAGCGCCAGTGACGTGGCCACGACAATCGGCCCTAAGCGACCAAACAGCATCAGCAGCGACATCAAAATCTTGGCGTGATCTGGCAGGTCTGCGGTGATACCCGTCGATAGGCCTGTGGTTCCGGTTGCTGAAACCACTTCGAAAATAATCTCATCGAGAGTGAAACTTGTGGTTAGCCTGAGCAGAGCAACCGCACCCAGAATCACAAAAGTGGTCAAGCTCACAATGGTTAGCGCTTGGCGCTGCATCGAGCGAGGCAGGCGACGGTTGCCGATGTTTACAGCTGCTTCGCCCCTAATTTCGGTATAGATGATGTAAAAGAGAACCACCGCGGTGCCCAGTTTGATACCTCCAGCAGTCGAGGCACTCGCACCACCGACAAACATCAAAATTTCCATGCCAAGCCAAGTGGCCGGATTGAGCGCACCTATGTCAATGGCATTAAAGCCGGCCGTCCTGGGCATAACCGAGGCAAAGATGCTGTCGAGCGTCTTGCTCAGCGGGTCAAGCGGGCCCAGCGTTCGCGGGTTATCCCACTCGAGAATTGCTACTCCGAGAGTTCCGGCAATCAGCAAAACAAAACTTGACCACAGCACAATTCTTGAATTCAAAGACCACTGAGCCGCCATCCAGTAATCAGGTTTTCTCTTCAGCAGTTTGAAAACCTTAAGTTTGAGTCGATCGCGAATCTCGACCAGAACTGGAAACCCAAGACTCGCAATGAAGGCGATTATAAGAATCGGCACAATAATCCAGCCGTCACGGGCGAAGCCCATCAGGCTGTCTGAATAAAGAGCAAAGCCCGCGTTATTGAAACTTGCTATGGCATGAAAGAGCCCGTGACCCAGGGCATCTTGCCAGTCGTAGTTGTATTTGGTGATAAATCGCACGAATAGAAAAACAAAGAGAACGGCCTGAAAGCCGAGCATCATCTTCGCAATGTTCTTGAGCAGCGTCTTGATGTCTGGTGCCACAGAGAGTGAGGACTCAGAGCTTGTGGTCATCTTGTTCTTCAGCGAGATTCGACCCTCGAGCAAGTAGCCCACGAGGCTTGCGAAACCCACAATTCCGAAACCACCGATTTGAATCAACAGGCCCAGAATCAGTTGACCCCAGAGAGACCAGTGAGTTTCTGTGTCAAGGGTGCCGAGACCCGTTACGGTGACCGCCGAGGTTGAAGTAAAGAGTGCGTCAACAAACCCGGTTGATTTGCCTTGCGCAGCCGCGAAAGGCATCATCAGCAAAAACGTACCCAGCAGGATGACCGCGGTGAAGGCGATGGCCACGAGTTGCGAGGGGTGTAAACCTTTGCGGCTTAGCATTTGCTAACCCCTTTCAGAGCCAAGAGCCATACTACTCCCGCAGGCTCTAAAGGCAACCAGAGCCACCTTGGGGAATTGAACCCCAGACCTGCTCTTTACGAGGGAGCTGCTCTACCAACTGAGCTAAGGCGGCATGTCGAGACAATGCCTGCGACTGACCCAAGTTTAGCCAACCCGAGAGTTGCCCGCGGAGGCAGTCATCTGGTCGAGCCAACGACTAGCTAGCAATTCGGATCTGAATAAGGCACCTTGCCATCAATCAGGTAATCGTCAACCGCAAAGACTATGCAGTCATTCGAGCGACCGTAGGCGGTGTGTCCTTCTCCGTTGTAAGTAACCAACTGAGCGTTATCGAGAATCTTGTTGGCCAGGTTCTGCGCCTGCCAGTAAGGAGTCGCTGGGTCGCCGGTGGTACCGATAACCAGAATTGGTGCCGACCCCTTTGCCGAGTAGCTCTTTGGTTTTGTCGCTACCTTGTATGGCCACTGCTCACAGCCGAGCGCTCCGTTGAGCCAATAGCGACCAAAGAACGGGCTGAGTTTCTGAAGCTTCGCATTTTGCGCCTTCATTGCCTTTGGGCTCGGGTTTGACCTTCCGTCGAGACACGAGACAGCAAAATTTGCCTCGAGTTGGTTTGAGCCGTAGGTGCCGTCTGATTTTCTATCGTTGTAAAAGTCAGCCAACTGCAAGAACATCGTGCCGTCGCCATTAAATGCCTCGGTAAACCCTCGAGTTGCGTATTGCCAGTATTCCTCGCTGTAGAGAGTCATGATCAGACCGGT
>JBEAWS010000094.1:0-4724 GCA_041160185.1 Actinomycetota bacterium | reverse complement strand
GCCGGATTGATTGAAGCTTTCAAGAGCGGAGAGGACTTGCACAGATTCGTTGGCTCTCGCATATTCGGCGTTGCTCCGAACGAAGTCACCAGCGCGATGCGCTCCAAGGTCAAGGCGATGAGCTACGGATTGGTCTACGGACTCAGCGAATATGGTCTGGCTAAGCAGCTGCGAATGAGCAACGCAGAGGCAAAACAACTCATGGCCGATTACTTCGACCGCTTCGGGGGAGTAAGGCGCTATTTGGCACAAGTGGTCGACCAAGCCAAACTCAATGGCTACACCGCCACAACCTTCGGTAGACGCAGACCATTTGACGACCTGCGCTCGAGCGTCTTTCAGGTTCGCGAAGCAGCTAGACGTGCCGCCCTTAACGCGCCAATCCAGGGCACGGCCGCCGACATCATGAAGTTGGCGATGTCGCGAATTGCCTCGAAAATGTCAGAAATGAAGCTCAAGAGCCGGCTTTTGCTTCAGGTGCACGACGAATTCGTCTTTGAGGTCGCCGCCGGTGAACTCGAGGCACTGAAGGCTCTGGTTACCGACGAAATGTCGAATGTCGTCGCACTGAGCGTTCCGCTAGAGGTTCACATCGGTGTGGGCGCATCCTGGGATGCCGCCGGGCACTAAGCGATCGGTCCTCAACGCCTTCACCGAGCAATCTGGCTCTGGAAATGGGCACTTTTCGTGGCTAGAATTATCGAGTGCCGTTTTGGCGCGAATCCATCGCCTTAGAGGGTCAGCCCTCGAAGGCCCGAGCATGTCCGTAAAGAGTAAAACAAAATATGACAACAACCCCAAGCAAGCAGATCGCAGTCAACGACATTGGATCTGCTGAGGACTTTCTAGCAGCTGTTGAGAAGACCCTAAAGTTCTTCAACGACGGTGACCTCATCCAAGGAACCGTAGTAAAGATTGACCGCGACGAAGTTCTTCTAGACGTTGGCTACAAAACCGAGGGAGTAATTCCTTCTCGTGAACTTTCAATTCGCCACGATGCAGATCCTTCAGAGATCGTTTCGGTTGGCGACACCGTAGAGGCCCTTGTTCTTCAGAAAGAAGACAAAGAGGGTCGACTAATTCTTTCAAAGAAGCGCGCACAGTACGAGCGCGCGTGGGGCGACGTCGAAAAGGTCAAAGAAGCCGACGGAACCGTTACCGGTCTTGTTATCGAAGTCGTCAAGGGTGGCCTAATCGTTGACATTGGTCTACGCGGCTTCCTACCTGCATCACTCATTGAGTTGCGACGCGTTCGCGACCTCGGTCCATACCTGGGTCAAAAAGTTGAAGCCAAGATTCTTGAGCTCGACAAGAACCGCAACAACGTTGTGCTTTCTCGTCGCGCCTTGCTTGAGCAGAGCCAGTCTGCTAACCGCAGCACTTTCCTTGCCGACTTGGCTAAGGGTCAAATTCGCACCGGTGTTGTTTCATCGATTGTCAACTTCGGTGCATTCATCGACCTAGGCGGAGTAGACGGCCTCGTGCACGTTTCAGAGCTTTCTTGGAAGCACATCGAACACGCCTCAGAGGTTGTCGAGATTGGCCAGGAAGTTACCGTTGAGGTTCTCGAGGTTGACCAAGACCGCGAGCGTGTCTCGCTATCGCTCAAGGCAACCCAAGAGGATCCATGGGCCGTGTTTGCTCGCACCCACGCAATTGGTCAGTACGCACCGGGCAAGGTTACAAAGCTCGTTCCGTTCGGAGCATTTGTTCGCGTAGCCGACGGCATCGAGGGTCTGGTTCACATCTCAGAGCTATCTGCCAAGCACATCGAACTCGCCGAGCAGGTCGTTTCGGTCAACCAAGACGTATTCGTCAAGGTAATCGACATCGATCTCGACCGTCGCCGCATCTCGCTGTCGCTCAAGCAGGCAACAGAAGAAGTCAACCCAGAGAGCACCGAGTTCAACCCGGCGCTTTATGGAATGGCTGCAGACTACGACGACGCTGGTCAGTACAAGTACCCTGAGGGCTTCGATTCAGCCACCAACGAGTGGAGACCAGGCTACGAGGATGCTCGCACCAAGTGGGAGAAGGAGTACGCAGAAGCTCACGCCCGTTGGGAAGAGCACAAGCGTCAGGTAAAGGTTGCTAACGAAGCAGCTGCTCTATTGCCAGACGCGCCAGCTGCAGATCCAGCCGCTTCAAGCTCTAGCTTCTCAAGCGAGTCATCAGACGAGGGCACTCTATCGGGTGACGAGTCTTTGGCCGCTCTGCGCGACAAGCTAAAGAGCGCCGAATAACGATTGCATTCAGAACGCGGGCCATTCAGTTGGCCCGCGTTCTGTGCTTAAGTGCGAGATTGCTTAGGCTTAGAACATGTTTCTGATCGGCCTCACCGGAGGAATTGCAGCCGGAAAAAGCACCGTGGCCAAGCGGTGGGTCGAACACGGCGCGATAGAAATAGACGCAGACTCGTTGGCAAGAGATGTGGTTCAACCGGGCAGTGAAGGACTCAAGAGAGTTGTTCAGGCCTTCGGTGAGAGCGTCATCGATGACGGCGGCGAGCTAAACCGCAAGGCTCTTGCCAAATTGATTTTTGAAAGTGATGAGAAGCGATTGCTTTTGAACTCGATTCTTCATCCGCTCATTAGACAGCTAGCTGCTGAGCAGTTGAAGAAATTCGACGACGACGCGATTGTTATCTACAACGTGCCACTGCTGGTCGAGGCAGAGGTCGATCACGACTTCAACCTTGTGGTCACGGTTGAAGCGCCCGAAGATGAGCAGATCAAGAGACTGGTGCAGGCTCGTGGCCTTGGTGAGCTCGAGGCCAAAAGACGCATCGCAGCACAGGCGCAACCAATCGAGCGCGCCGCCCGCGCCGACCGCATACTGAATTCAAATCAAGAGATCAACCTCTTGCTGCGAGATGCAGACAACCTCTGGCGAGAAATAGTGACGCTAGCCAAGAGTTCGAGAGACAACTAGTGCAACCGACACGCGCTCTAAACAGATTCGAGGTCATCAGCGACTACGTTCCCGCTGGCGACCAACCCCAGGCAATAGCCGAACTCACCAAGAGACTAGAAAACGGCGAGCGAGACGTTGTTCTTCTCGGTGCAACCGGAACCGGTAAGTCGGCCACCACGGCCTGGCTGGTTGAGCAAGTTCAACGACCGACCCTGGTTCTTGCCCACAACAAGACACTTGCCGCACAGCTTGCTAATGAGTTCAAGCAGCTGTTGCCCAACAATGCCGTCGAGTACTTCGTGAGTTACTACGACTACTACCAACCAGAGGCATACGTTCCTCAGACAGACACGTTCATCGAGAAAGACAGCTCGATTAACGAGGAAGTTGAGCGTTTGCGATACAAGGCCACAATGAGCCTGCTATCGAGACGCGACGTGATTGTGGTCAGCACCGTCTCTTGCATCTACGGACTCGGCGCACCCGCTGAATACCTCAACCAGAGCGTGCCACTGCAGGTTGGGCAACGCATCGACCGCGATGCGCTAATTCGTCGCTTCGTGGAGTTGCAATACAAGCGCAATGACATCGACTTCAGTCGAGGCAACTTCAGGGTCAAGGGCGACACGATAGAGATCATCCCCGTCTACGACGAACTAGCCACCCGAATCGAACTCTTCGGCGATGAGATCGAAGCCATCTACTCGCTTTCGCCACTCACCGGCGAGGTTATGGGCACCCCCTCAACCGTTGCTATCTTTCCCGCTTCCTACTACGTCGCCCCAGCCGAGCAGATGGGTCGGGCGATTGAGGCGATCGAGCACGAGGCGATCGCACGAGTAAAGGAATTCGAACAGCAGGGCAAGTTGCTCGAAGCCCAGCGAATCAAGATGCGCACCAATTTTGACCTCGAAATGATTCGTGAACTTGGCTTCTGCAGTGGAATCGAGAACTACTCTCGGCACATTGATAATCGCGAACCCGGCGAAGCGCCGAGTTGCCTGCTCGACTATTTTCCAGAAGACTTTCTGACCGTAATCGACGAGTCGCACGTGACCGTGCCGCAAATCGGAGCCATGTACGAGGGAGACGCCTCGCGTAAGCGAACACTGGTCGAACACGGTTTCAGACTGCCATCAGCCATGGATAACCGGCCACTGCGCTGGGATGAATTTCAACAGCGAGTTGGTCAGACCGTTTACCTATCGGCTACTCCGGGTAAGTATGAGCTTGGCGTTGCCGACGGAGCGGTGGAACAGATCATTCGCCCCACCGGTCTAGTTGACCCGCAAATCGTGGTTAAGCCGACCAAGGGACAGATCGATGATTTGCTCGAGCAAATTCGAGTGCGTGTAGCCAAGGACGAGCGAATTCTGGTCACCACCCTCACAAAGAAAATGTCGGAAGAGCTAACCGACTTTCTGACCGAGGCCGGAGTGCGGGTGAGATACCTGCACAGCGATGTAGACACTCTTCGAAGGGTTGAATTGCTTCGCGAACTGAGAACCGGTGCCTACGACGTTCTCGTTGGAATCAACCTGCTACGCGAGGGCCTCGACCTGCCAGAAGTGTCGCTCGTTGCAATTCTCGACGCAGACAAGCAGGGTTTTCTGCGTTCGGCGACATCCTTGATTCAGACCATCGGACGAGCCGCCAGAAACATTAATGGCGAAGTGCACATGTATGCCGATCGCGTTACCGACGCAATGGCTAAGGCCATCGAAGAAACCGATCGTCGACGAGAGAAGCAGGTTTCGTACAACAAGTCCAGGGGAGTAGACCCGCAGCCGCTTCGCAAGAAGATTGCCGAC
>JBEAWS010000050.1:0-7254 GCA_041160185.1 Actinomycetota bacterium | reverse complement strand
AGCAACGGTCTGCGTCGCCATCGAATGCCAACCCCAGGTCTGCCGAGTGTTCGACGACAGCGCGCTGAAGATCGACGAGGTTCTTTGGGTCGAGCGGGTTTGCTTCGTGGTTCGGAAAACTGCCGTCAAGTTCGAAATACATCGGAATGATTTCGAGCGGCAGACCGGCGAGCCCACTTGCCGAACCGAGAACTGCCGGAACCGTGAGACCACCCATGCCGTTGCCGGCATCAACCACAACTTTGAGAGGGCGAATCGAATCGAGGTTCACCAGTTCGCGCAGGTAGCTCGCGTAACTCGCCAGCACATCTAACTCTCGATACGTACCTGGCTGAGCGACGGCGGCAATTCCGTTGTCGAGGTAAATCTGTGCGCGATCACGGATGGCACTCAGCCCGGTGTCGATGCTGATGCCCCTGGCTCCGGCGCGCGAGAACTTGATGCCGTTGTAAGAAGCCGGATTGTGCGATGCGGTGAACATCGCTGCCGGGGCATTGAGCGTGCCGCTTGCGAAATATGACTCGTCGGTAGAGCAGAGGCCAATCGAAACCACGTTGGCGCCTCGCGCCTGCGCACCGGCGGCAAATGCCTCGGCAAACTTCGGTGAAGACTCTCGCATGTCGTGACCGACAACAACGTCTTGCCCGGCAGCGCCAACTTCGTCGACGAAAGCCGCAGCCAAAGCACTAACGGTTTGCTCGTTTAGCTGAGATCCAACCAAGCCTCTGACGTCATAGCTCTTGACGATTGCGTTTAGCGACATTTCTTCTGTTCCCTGACTTGTTGAAGTTTGTTGTGATTCGCGCGGAACCGATGCGTGCCTGATCAGCTGCCATCCCTGAGGAGCGGTGAGTGTCTTGGCGTGCTTTTCGCAGAGGTCGTAAGCGTGTGGCTCATAGACGAGAGTCAGTTGCCCCAAAACCGCTGTTCGATCTTCATGCGAGTAAGTGAGTGTGGCTACGGCTTGCTGACTGCAAGTCACCTTGGAGCAGGGCCGAGTGTTCATCGGGTCAAGAATACAATGGCGCTTATGACTTCAAGCCGTGGCAGCCATCGCGACCGGCACGACCGCGGGCTGAGAAGGCCCATCCTGGCTGGTCTGTTCAGGGTTGGCGACAGCCGCCTGGCTAGCTTCGGGCAAATTGTGGCCGGAACCTGCGACTACCTAAAGGCGGCTTGGCCAGACGAACTCGACAAGCTCAAGTGGCGAATAATCGATGCGCCAGCGATCAAAGATTCGAGCGAGAAGGTGGCCCGCTGGTCTGTGAACAAGCAGGCTTTCGAAATCACTATCTACCGACTGCCGATCGAACGCATGGGTCATTCGCGTCGCCCCGATGCACTCGATGAGCGCATGCACATTGAGCAGTTTGTCTTCACCGCGGTGGGCGAACTAATCGACAAGGATCCTTGGCAACTGATTCCAGACCGCTATCGCAAAGACGACTAGCTGACACGAACCTAACGAACGCGAACCAAAACTTTGCCACCGAGGTTCTTGTAATTCACCAGAGCGACGTTGGCCACCGAACCGTTGACATCGATTACCAGGTTTGCGCCCACGGCAACGTCGTTGGCTTGAATCACGATTTGCGTTGAGTTGGCCGCTAGCAAAACAATGCTCGAGTTTGCGGCGATGTTGTAGTTCGTTGCATTCACCGTGACCGACGCTGTTTTGTCATTCGGGTTTGCGATGGTCAGTTTGCTGATGCCAGCGGCCGGCACTGTCATTCTGCGTTCACCGGTAAATGTTTCTGCCGACTGCAGCCAGGTGAAGTCGGTGTTTGGTTTTTTGGTGGCGTCGCTGCGAGCCATGCGAATTGCCGCCGTGATGTTTTGGTCTGCCGAAATGAATGCCGAGTAATCACCATTTGCCAGTTGGTCGATGGCAAAGTCGCGAACGCTCTTGGGCGCAACCTCTTCGACAATTACGGTGCCGAACGCGTTGGCCGAGACGCCGTTGATTTGCGCGGTGAACTTGGCAGGTTTATCGCTTGGGTTGAAAACGCGCAGCACCGGTTTCGTGTCTGAATAGTCGGGGTTCGCCGCGATCAACTTAGACGAATCGGCTGCGCCTCTGATCAGCAAGCCTGGGATGGTCAAGGTCTTGGCAAAAGTGGTTGCCGGCGCGACGAAGTCGGCACCCGCATAGAGCAGACCGCGAACGGTTCGCTGCTGCAGCCAGGCGGCAATTGCTCCGCTGCGACTCAGCGCTCGAATGGCGAAGGTCTTGGTCTCTGGAATCAATGAAGACAGCGGAACCACCGTCTGCGAGAGTGGCGCTACCGAGATGCCGTTTAGACCGGCGGCTGAAACCTGACCGCCTTCTGAGTAAACCTCGAGGTTGACGGTTACGGCCACAGAACTTGGATTTGCCAGGAGCAACAGGGTTTCGCGACCGGTTGCGGCATCGCCGCCCACCAGCCAGTGTTCGGGCGCGGGAGCCTGACACGAGGTCGCCAGCAAGCCGTTGAGCAGTGCCGATGCCGCGTTCTGCACCTGTGCCGCATGAAGCATTGTGCTGCCCTGCTGGTCAGAACCGCTAGCAATCAAGATCGAACCGGTGGCAGATTTCCAGTTAAAAATGCCTGGGATGCTTCGCACCGCGGTGGCCGAGTCTTGCTTACCAGTGAAGTCGACTAGGTTGCTGAAGTTGACCGTTGTGCCAGTTGAATTTGAACCGCTGACCGACGCTGCGCCGATGTGACCGAAACGACCAACTGCTGTTCCGCTTGAGCCGCCAGAGTTGACCGCGCCACCCGGGCAGACGAGTTTGAGATCTTGCGCCTGAACCGTGAGCTCGGTGGGTTTCACCAGGTTGCCAACTTCGACCGATTGCGGTGCGACGAAGAGAGCCGCGGTTGCTAACAGTGCAGAGAAAGTCAATAGTGACAGCAGGCGCTTAATCATGGTTATCACTCGAATCGACAAAAATTTCTGACGATGTCGCCGCGCGCTTTCGACCCGCACTCGGAATTGCGAGCAAGACGAATGAGATTAGAACTCCGAGTTGAATCAACTTGGTTATTGACCAGGGCGATGACTCATCACGTTCAAAGTTTGCAACCAGATCGCGAACACGCCAGATCTTGCCAAAGTCTGTCTCACCGGCAGACTCGAGCTGCGCAATCGAATCGAAAGCTACCGCCAACCTGGCATTCGAATTTGCCTGGGATTGACTTTGTGCCAGCGGAATCAAAACGTAGCCGATTGAGTTTTGCAAGAGTGCTGATTCAACATTTTGCGGGTTGCCAGAAACCATGTCGGCAACGAGTTGCGAAACCTGACGATACTCAGGCACTGAATCTTCTCGTGCGGCGAGAGCAAATCGATAGGCCAAGCTGAGGTCTTCAAGTTGAACGCCGTCTGCTTCAACTAGCGAAGCCGCATAGCCCTGTCCGGAACTCTCGGCTTCAACCACAAGCACCTGAGCGGTGAGCCCAGAAGTCGCCTGGGCATCGATGATTGCCGGCATTGCCCTGCCGCTGGTGTAGCTGCCGGGGTTGGTGCTGAGGGCGGCCGCGGCGGCCCCAGGCAAAATCAAGAACAAGACCAGCAGCGTTGCCAAGGTTCGAGAGGCCTGGCGACGGCGAACCGAGTCGAGCCAAACCGCGACCGAAAGAGCCAGGCCAAGCCCCCAGAAGCCAAGCAGTGCCTGCGGGGAGCCATTCACGAAGTCGCTAGAAACCGGCCCGACGCCCGGCGCGACAAACTGCAACTGGCTCACCAGCCAGGCCAGAGCCAGGGCCGCCGATGAGATTCCGAGCAGACCCGCCACCACTTTGAATCTTGGTGAGAGTAGCGATAGCGCCGCCGCAAAGAGCAGCAGCAAACCGGTGGCCGCCGAGAGCAAACCGATCTGGGTTGGGTCGAGCGAACCAGAAGCGAACTGCCAGAACGCAACCGAATCGGTGGCAAGCGGCAACCCCGGATCTGCCAGAAGCGCGAGTGGCTGGCCAATGATTAGCGCGAGATAGACAAATATCGGAGCAAAGATGGCGAAGGTTGGCAGGGGTATCCAAATCAGGTAGCCAATTCGTTTAGGCCTGAGCAGAAAAACAATCAGCAGCGCAAAGAGTGAAACGGCAATCGTGTTAGGCGCGGAGGCACTAATCACTGCCAGCAACAAACCGGCAAGACCAACCCAGGTGAATGTCTGCTGACGTGAGCGAACTGAAATTTCTCGACCGAGCAGAGCAACCCGCGAAACAGCGAAGACCAGATATGGAAGTGCGATTAGCGCAATCAGCGCGGGCAGTCTGAGCTCGTGCTGCGATTGCAAAAGCGATGGCCAGAACACATAGGCGAGAGCCGTCAGGTTTCGCAGGTAGGCCTTCGTAGTGAAAACCGAAGCGGCCTTGAACGCACCGAAGAAAGCCAGCGGCAAGGCAATGAAAAACAAAATTGCAATCGACAGCGAAGGTGACCAGAAAGTTAGCGAGCCGAACAGCGTGAGAACCCAAACGAACGGATCACTTGGCGCAACGAAACCCTGCCCAATCGGATGCCAACTTGCACCGGCCCTGCGAAAGAGATCGAACCAGTTTTGATTCATCGAGATTGTGGCACCACCGTTGAGCGCGGTGCCCGACGGAAAAAACGCAAACGACAGGGCGAGCAGAGCAGCGACAAACCAGAGGCCTCTCGCCTGCACGAATGATTTTGCCGTGCTGACCGCTCCCAGAAGAAGTTGCTCGGTGTTCGGCGCTGAACTATCCAGTTGGTCTCGCTCAGCCAGAGCGGCGTGTGCTTCGATTCGCGCTTCTATCTCGTCTTGCTCTAGGTTTCTGCGGCGATCGTCACGAACCTGCTGCTTGCTCGCATAGAGCGCCAAGAAGGCTTGGCGAACCCCACGACTGACCGAACGCCTGGCCCGCAGCCTGGCCAGAATGGTGAAGCCCGCCCAGATTGCGGCCGATAGCTCGCCGACTATGCGATCAGGCCGCTTTGCCCAAATTCTCCAGACCAAGCGGGCCAACGTGACTACCGGCAAGGCCAACCAGAAGAGCAGCGCCTGCCAAAGCGGAGCCCAACTGAGACGAATCTGAATCTCTGCCCTACGCATAGCGGTTTTAGGAGTCGTGCCAAGCCACGACTTCTTTCGCTTGCCGTTGAGCGAGAGGGCGCCGTGAGCAACCCGAGACTGCGGTGCCACCACGACTCGGTGGCCCTTGGCGCGCACTCGCATCGAGAAGTCGATGTCTGCAGCCAGCGGCGGAATCTTGTCGGCTAACCCGCCGAGCTCGAGCCAAACGCTTTTCTTCACCAGCATGCCGGCCGTGCCGACGGCAAGAACGTCTGACATCGCGTCGTGCTGAGACTGATCGAGTTCGTTGCTAACCAAACTGAAGAGCTTGCCGCTCGGTGTGAGGGTGAGGCCTTGCTGCACGATTATGCGTGGGTCGTTGAAGTCGACTTGCTTGGGCCCGATGACCGCGACAGATGGTGAAACCTCGGCGACCGCCAAGAGTTGTGCGAGAGCGCCGCTCAAAGGTGCGCTGTCGTCGTGCAGAATCCAGATCCATTCGCTGGCTTCAGAAGTCTTTGAGACTGCAAACTCGAGTGACTTGGCCAGACTAGCTTCGGCTAGCAGAAAGTTTGCGCCGGTTTGACCGCCGGTTTCAACATGGATGACTTCGTCTACCGGTTGATTCTGCAGAGCTTGAAGTGTTCTCGACAAAAACTCAGATGCATCGTGACTTATCACGATTGCGGAAACAAAAGTTTTCATCGTTGCGGCTTTCGCCGAATGTTACGCGCGCTTCTTGAGCTTGCGACGTTCGCGTTCTGAGAGTCCGCCCCAGATTCCGAAACGTGCATCGTTCTTGAGTGCAAACTCGAGGCACTGCGCACGAACGTCGCAGCTCTCACAAATCTTTTTGGCTTCGCGAGTCGAGCCACCTTTTTCAGGAAAGAAAGCTTCTGGGTCGGTTTGTGCACAGAGAGCATCTGCTTGCCACGCCAGTGGGTCGTCTTCGCCGTCACCGTATGCTCGCGAGACGCCGAGGTTCAGCGGATCTTCGAACCAATTCTTCGGTGCGTCATTGCGGTCATCCATGCGTGTTCCCATCCCAGATGATCAATGATCACCGTTGATTACTTTCTTGTGTGTAATTACACCGATGTTATTCGCTTGTGTCAAGTTGAGTTTTGGGCATGTTCGACCGCAGATTGAGGCTTAGAGTTCGGCCAAATGGCGGATAACCTAGGCAAATGAGCATTCTTGTGACCGGTGGAGCTGGATATATCGGCTCCCACGTGGTGCGCCTGCTGCTAGAGCGCGGGCAACAAGTAGTGGTTATCGACGATCTATCGTCTGGCCTCA
The DNA here is from genome assembly GCA_041160185.1 of Actinomycetota bacterium. GTDB lineage: Bacteria > Actinomycetota > Actinomycetes > Actinomycetales > Microbacteriaceae > Rhodoluna. The sequence goes on along the minus strand of JBEAWS010000050.1, from coordinate 929 downwards.
GCGCCCGCATCGGCTCGGCAAAGCTGGTTCAAATCGACCTTGCCGCCGAGACGGCCACCGAGAACTTGGTTCAACTCATCAAGGAAGAGTCAATCGACGCCGTAATTCACCTGGCCGCGCGCAAACAGGTTGGCGAGTCTGTGACCAAGCCCGAGTGGTATTTCGAGCAGAACATCGGCGGCATGGCACACCTGCTCGAAGCCATGCGGCAAACCAAAGTCGAACGACTCGTGTTTTCGAGCAGCGCGGCGACCTACGGTATGCCCGATGCCGAGTTGGTGAATGAAGACTTCGATTGCAAACCAATCAACCCATACGGGCAAACGAAATTGATTGGCGAATGGATGACCGCAAACGCCGCTCGTGCCTGGGGTTTGCGAGCCGCAAATCTTCGCTACTTCAATGTTGCCGGCGCTGGCTGGCCCGACCTAGCCGACACGGCAACCATGAATTTGGTGCCGATTGTTTTCGCGGCACTCGATGCGCAAAAGACTCCGATTGTGTTTGGCGATGACTACGAAACCAAAGACGGCACCTGCGTGCGCGATTACGTTCACGTGCTCGACCTTGCCGATGCTCACCTAACCGCTCTCGATTACCTTGAGCGCGACCAGCGTAACCACAGCACCTTTAATGTGGGTACCGGCAAGGGTGCGAGCGTGTTCGAGGTCATGAACGAAATTAGACGCGCAACCAAGATCGACTTTGAGGTCGACGTGCAGCCTCGACGCCCTGGCGATCCGCCTTATCTTTGCGCAGACGTTTCACGCATCAAAAACGAGCTGGGTTGGGTGGCCAAGCACAACCTTGCCGAAATCATCGACAGCGCATGGCAAGCCAAACAGGGGTCGAACTAGTCTTTTCCGATTGCCACAAAGGCGGTTCCGCTGCCTGCAAAAGTGGTCAGCCTCGCCTCTTTAGAGCTGTAG
>JBEAWS010000027.1:0-4166 GCA_041160185.1 Actinomycetota bacterium | reverse complement strand
AAAATGGTCAGACCAGATTGAAGAAATCGCTCGGGAGGCAAAGTGAGCCAGACTAGGCACATTCTCGTCGTGGCCCATACCGGTCGCCACGATGCCGTTGCTGCTGCGCTCGAAACCTGCGAGCAATTGCTCGATTTTGGCATTGTTCCCGTGATGACTGCCGATGAACTGATTGACTGCCGGGGGCAAGCCTCAACCGAGACGCAAAAGAAAGCGATCGGCGCGGTTCGCGAACTGGGGTCAGAGTGCGCTCTCGCCGATGTCGAATTGGCGATGGTGCTGGGCGGCGACGGAACAATTCTGAAGGCTGCCGAAATTGTGCGAGAAGCGCAGACGCCACTTATGGGCATCAACTTGGGCCACGTTGGTTTCTTGGCCGAAAGCGAACGCGATGGCCTTCGCGACGCAGTCGCGCGTGCCGCCGCAAAAGATTACCTGGTCAAAGAACGTCTCACGCTAGACGTATCCGTGGTTGTTGCCAACGAGGTTGTCTTTCGAACCTGGGCGCTGAACGAAGCAACCGTCGAGAAGGGTGCCCGCGAACGAATGCTCGAAGTTGTTGTCGAAGTTGACAGCAGACCGCTTTCGAGCTTTGGCTGCGATGGCATCGTCATGTCGACACCAACCGGTTCGACCGCATACGCGTTTTCGGCTGGCGGGCCAGTCGTCTGGCCATCCGTGCAAGCGCTGCTCATGGTTCCGCTGAGTGCACATGCGCTCTTCGCCAGACCGCTCGTAATCAATCCAAACTCGAGCATGGCGGTTGAGGTGCTGCAGCGCAGTGCCGGTCACGGCGTGCTTTGGTGCGACGGCCGTCGCACCTTTGAACTGGCACCGGGCTCGCGCGTCGAAGTTAGACGATCAGAGAAACCGGTGCGTTTGGCGAGGCTTCACCAGGGGCCGTTTACCGACAGGCTTGTTCGAAAGTTTGGCTTGCCCGTTGACGGGTGGCGAGGTCCTGCTTCGGCATGATCAAAGAGATTTACATTCGAGACCTCGGAGTAATTCGTGAGGCAAGGCTGGCGTTTAGCCAGGGTCTAAATGTTCTCTCCGGTGAAACCGGTGCTGGTAAAACCATGGTGCTCACTGCGCTCGGTCTATTGCTCGGCGGTCGCGCCGATGCGTCTGCAGTGAGAGCCGGCTCTGCCGGTCTTTTTGTTGAAGGTCGTTGGTTTCCGGTGGCCGCCGAGGTGGCTGACAGAGTTGAAGAAGCGGGTTCGACCCTCGACGAGGGGGAGTTGCTGGCCAACCGTTCGGTATCAAGCGAGGGCAAGTCGCGAGCGGCAATCGGCGGCGTTTCGATTCCGGTTGGTTTGCTCGCAGATCTCGGCGAAAAGTTAGTCGTAGTTCACGGGCAGGCAGATCAGTTGCGCCTCAAGTCGCCAGCTGCTCAGCGCGAAGCGCTCGATAGCTTTGCCGTCATCGGCGCTCTGGTCTCTGAATACGGAGTTCACTACTCTGCCTGGCTAGGGGCGCAGAAGAGCCTCGACGATGTCCTAACCAATAAGCAGGCAAATGCCCGCGAAGTCGAGACCCTGCTCGAAGACCTCAAGGCGATTGAGAAGGTCTCGCCGCGTCAGGGTGAAGACTTAGAGCTGCGCGACCTAGCTGCCCGAATGTCAAATCTCGAGGCACTTCGATCGGCTGCTGCGGCAGCTCGCGAAGCTCTGGCTTCTGAAACTGATGATGTAGATGTTCAAACCCTGCTGGCCGGCGCGCGTCGGTCGCTCGAAAACCAGCGTGCCGTCGATAGCTCGATTGAAGATATCGCCGAGAAACTGTCTGAGGCGTCTTTCCAAATTGCCGATGTTGCCTCTCGGCTCTCGAGCTACGTGGTTTCGCTCGAGGCAGACTCCGAACTTTCTTTCGACGAAGTGCAGCGCAGGCTAGCCGAGGTGAACGGCCTGATTAGGCGTTTCGGCAATAGCCTCGACGATGTATTTGCTCATTCTGAGTTTGCTGCCAAGCGAGTTCTTGAACTCGACGATTCCGAAGATCGCATAGCGGCTCTTCGAGAGCAGGTTCAGGCCCATCGCGATTCGGCCGAAGCTCTGGCACAGCAGTTGACGGCACGTCGAGTCGAGTCGGCGACAGCTCTGGCTCGCGAGGTAAATCTTGAGCTGGCCGGGCTGGCCATGGCCGGCGCCGAATTGGTGGTTGACGTGTCAGCTGCCGAAGATTTGGGACCATACGGGCGCGATCAGGTTTCGATAATGCTCAGGAGTTATCCGGGTGCCGAGCCTCGGCCTATCGGCAAGGGCGCTAGCGGTGGTGAACTGTCGCGAATCATGCTGGCCATCGAAGTTGTGCTGGCTAAGGGCAGCAACGTTGCCACCTTTATATTCGACGAGGTTGATGCCGGCGTTGGCGGTGCGGCAGCCATCGAGGTGGGCAGGCGCTTGGCCAGACTCAGCAAGCAGGCTCAGGTAATTGTCATCACCCACCTCGCGCAGGTCGCGGCCTTCGCCGACAACCACCAGCGCGTTCTGAAAACCCAGAACGGCGACATTACCGAGTCAGACGTTGCCAGCCTCAGCGCCGAAGACCGCGAAGCCGAATTGGCTCGAATGCTGTCGGGGCTTTCAGATTCTGTTTCGGCAAGACAACACGCCACCGAACTCATGTCGTTGGCTCGAGCCGGGGCAGATTTCTAGTAAACTGAAGTTCCATGGCTGAAGCAATGGAACCCTCAAAAACAAGACACATTTTCGTCACCGGGGGAGTTGCCTCCTCTCTAGGAAAAGGGCTCACAGCCTCTAGCCTCGGAAACCTTCTAAGTGCGCGTGGTTTGCACGTTGTCATGCAAAAGCTTGACCCATATCTAAACGTTGACCCTGGCACAATGAACCCGTTTCAGCACGGCGAGGTTTTTGTAACCGATGACGGTGCAGAAACAGATCTCGACATCGGTCACTACGAGCGTTTTCTCGACATCAATCTCAGTCAGGCAGCCAACGTAACCACCGGACAGATCTACTCGACCGTGATTCAGCGCGAACGTCGCGGTGAATATCTCGGTGACACGGTTCAGGTCATCCCGCACATCACGGATGAAATCAAGCGACGCATGCGTCTGCAGGCACACGACACCCCGGCTCCGGATGTAATCATCACTGAGATTGGTGGAACCGTCGGCGACATCGAATCGCAACCCTTCATTGAAGCGGCGCGTCAAGTTCGACACGAGGTCGGGCGCGACAACGTGTTCTACGTGCACGTATCTCTGGTTCCTTACCTTGGGCCTTCTGGCGAGCTCAAGACCAAGCCAACGCAACACTCGGTTGCGACCCTGCGCTCTATTGGTATTCAGCCGGATGCAATCGTCTGTCGCTCAGATCGAGCGCTTCCGGCTTCGATCAAGAACAAGATTGCACTGATGTGCGACATCGATGTCAAGGCCGTGGTTAACGCTGCAGACGCTTCGAGCATCTATGACATTCCAACCGTGCTACACGAAGAGGGTCTCGACAGCTACATCATGGAGAAGCTCGGCTTTGAAGCGAAAGAAGTTGACTGGTCGCACTGGACACCGGTTCTAGAGGCAGTTCACGAACCGAAGCACGAAATAAAGATTGCTCTGGTTGGTAAATACATCGACCTTCCCGACGCCTACCTCTCGGTAACCGAAGCCATCCGTGCCGGTGCTTTTGCAAATCAAGCGAAGGTGAATATCAAGTGGGTTGCCTCTGATCTATGCGAGACAGAAGCCGGTGCGCAAGAGCAGTTGAGCGACGTCGATGCCGTTTGCATTCCCGGCGGTTTTGGAGTTCGCGGAATCGAAGGCAAGTTGGGTGCACTCAAGTTTGCGCGCGAAAACAAGATTCCGACTTTGGGTCTGTGCCTCGGATTGCAGTGCATGGTTATCGAATATTCGAGAAACATGGTTGGACTGGCTGGAGCATCTTCAACCGAATTTGATCCAGACGCGAAGCATCCCGTAATTGCAACCATGGCCGAGCAGATTGACATTTTGGCTTCGGGTGAAATGGGCGGAACCATGCGCTTGGGTCTCTACGAAGCAAAACTGCAGCCGGGTTCGATCGTGGCCGAGGTTTACGATTCTGAATTGGTTTCAGAGCGTCACCGTCACCGCTACGAAGTCAACAACTCATACCGAGACCAGATTTCTGCGGCGGGCTTGGTGTTCTCGGGAACTTCGCCTGACG